>DAHZDR010000281.1 GCA_027403435.1 Deltaproteobacteria bacterium | reverse complement strand
CTGGGCGGAATTTTCGACGCGGTGGCGAGCGCGCGCGACGCGGTGCGGCCGAAGCCCGCGCCCGATATCGTCGCATTATGTCTCGAGCGGGCCGACGTCGGCGCGCGACGGGCGGTTTACGTCGGCGACAGCGAGACCGATCGGATTGCGGCTGAAGCCGCCAGCACGCATTTTATCGGCGTCGGCGCGCGCGTTGAGCATGCGCATCGAATCGCGACGATCGCCGAATTGCCGGCGGCGCTCGAACGGCTCTTCCACGCGATCGGTTAGCGTGTGGCGCGCGCAAACCGGCCGCCGTCATTCAGTCGTAGAGCCGGCTGACGGGACAACACCCTAAATCAGCATTTCGATCAGATTCGGACCGCGCTCGGCGAGCGCCAGTTCAAGTTGTTTGACCAGGTCTTCGGCGGTTTCGACGCGCACCGCCGGCACGCCCATCCCGGCAGCCAGCCGCGACCAATCGATTTCCGGGTTGGCGAGGCTGGTCAATGATTTGGCTTTGCGCCCGGGTTCGGTAATTCCGGCGCGCGCGAGTTCAACCTGCAGAATCCGATAGCGCCGGTTGTTGCAAATCAGCGTGGTCACGTCGAGCCGCTCGCGCGCCTGCGTCCACAGCGCTTGCAGCGTGTACATCCCGCTGCCGTCGGCCTGAAAGGCGATGACCTTGCGATCGGGACAGGCGACGGCGGCGCCGGTCGCGCAGGGCAGTCCCTGGCCGATCGCGCCGCCGGTCAAGGCCAGGTAGGTATGGCGCGGGGCGCCGAGCGACGCGGTAAAGAACGGCAGGCCGGTGGTCGCCGCCTCGTCCATCACGATCGCCTCCGCGGGCATCAGGGCGGCGATTGCGGCGCCGATCGTGGCGGGATTGAGCGCCCCGGAGGGCCGCGGCGGACGCGTCGCGGGAGCGGCGGCCGGGACGGCGGCTGACGCGCCGAGTTCGTCGGCGAGGGCTTCGAGCGCGCCGGCCGGGTCGTCGGCGTGGCCGGCCAGCGTGGTAATCGCGCGGCCGGCCGGAATCAGCATGCTGGGCGTATTCGGATAGCCGAAAAAGGCCACGGGCGCGGCCGCTCCCGCGAGCACGAAGGCCTCGAGCGGAGTGAGCGCCTCGATCGCCTGTTCAGGAAAATAGGGGAGCTTTTCGACGGCGGGCAGCGCGCCGCCGCGTTCGACCCGCGCCGGAAAGGTTTCGCACAGCAGACGGCAATTGGTCCGCGCCGCGATTCGGCTTGCGGCCTCGAGACCCCGTTCGCCGAGGGCCGCCGCGCCCATGAAGAGGGCGCATTTCGCGCCGTGGCGGCGCAATAATTCGGCGGCCGCGCGAATCGCCGCCGCGGCTACGGCGCGCGGCGCGGCGATCGCCGGCAGCGGCGCGGGTCCGGCCGCGTCGCTCCATTGGCAATCGGCCGGGACGATCAGCGTCGCGATTGCGCCCGGCGTGCGGCCCGCCGCGGCGATCGCCTCGGCGATATCGGAGGCGGCGGCGCCAGGCGACGCCGTCTTGCGCACCCATGCGGAGACCGGCCGCGCCAGCGATTCGATATCCGCAGTGAGCGGGGCGTCGGCCTGGAGATGCCATATCGCGTGATCGCCTATCAGATTGACGATCGGCGAATGGGCGCGGCGCGCGTTATGCAGATTCGCGATGCCGTTGGCGAAGCCGGGTCCGAGATGGGTCAGCGTGAGCGCGGGCCGGCCCGCCATCCGTGCGTAACCGTCGGCCGCGCCGGTGCATACGCCCTCGAACAGGCCGAGCACCGCGCGCATCCCGTCGGCGGCGTCGAGCGCGGCCACCAGCGGCATCTCGGTGGTGCCGGGATTCGCGAAACATACGTTGACGCCCGCGTCGAGCGCGGTCCGAATCAGGCTTTCAGCTCCGTTCATAACCACCCGGTCAGGATTGTTTGAGCGCGGACTCGAAGGCGGACCATTCGACGATTGGCGCGAGCCGCCGGCGCGCAACGACGCCCTGTGCGAGCGCGCCGCTGAAGGCCGGGAAGGTCAGCGCGTGGTCCTGAATATCGAGCACCAGGATGATTTTGGCTTCCTCGTTGGACATCCAGGGACCGGCTTTGAGCGTAACGCCGGGCGGAAAGCCGCGCGTAATCACGCCGTTGATCAGGTCGTGGAGTTTTTTGAAATCGTCCTTGCTGGCGACGTTGAAATAAATTTCGTCGAGATATAGCGGCATCGGCGTTTCCTTTCCGCTCCGGCGGTTTGCGGAATCCGCATTGGTTATACACGCAAGCGGCGCGTGCCCGTCAACCGGTGCGGCGCCGGCTCAAGGGGATGGCGGAATTGCGCGCGGGCCGGCGCCGGCGGGCGCGGAGGGTCCGGTTGGCGCGGGAGACGGCGCGGACGGCGCGGCGGGCGCGCTCGCGCCGGGCGGCGTCGAGAACGTGCGGGCGAGGGCGCCGATTTGCTGGCGCAACTGATTCGCCTGGGCGCTATGGCCGGCCGCGACCAGTTGCTGTTCGAGCGTGGCGGCCGATCGGTTGACGGCGGCGAGCTGTTGCGCGAGGGCGGCCGCTCCGCTCGCTCCGGCGGCAAGATATTGCGCCTGAATCATGGCGATTTGCGCCTGCAACAGGGCGAGCGCGGGCGAAACGTTGAGCGCGCCGGCGCCGGCGGCGGCGCTGGATCCGCTCGCGCTCAGAATCATCGCCATCGCCGGCGCCATCGCGGCCAGGTTCTTCGCGGCGAGCAGGGCGTTGGCGTCTTGCTGATTCGAGGCGCCGTCGATCGTCGCGCCGGGGTCGGCGGGCGCGCTCGACGGATTCGGCGACATCACGTCAACGGTCGGGCCGGACGGGTTGTCGCTCAGCACCATGATCGAATCCTGATGGACGTTGTAGGCGTCGTTGCGATTGACGTCGAGCGTCACGTCGCCGGCGCCGCTCGAGGTCGGGCTGACGCTGGCGACCGTACCGATCGGCATGCCCAGACTACTGACGACCGGCGCGCCGGCGGCCAAAGCGCCCGGCTGGTTGAATCGCGTATAAAAATGCACCGTCTGCGAATAGCATCCCGAAGCGGCCGCCGCGCAGGCCACGGCCAGCGCCGCGAGGATCGCGGCGCGCGGCAAGCGCCGTCCGCGCCCGGCGGCCGCCATGCGCGCGCCGCGCGGCGGCGTGGGGACGCGCTTCGCGGCTTCGGTTCGCGGCGGGGCGCACGATCGGTCGCGATGGTCAGGCAAAGGCGGGCATCACCTCGCGGGCGAACAGTTCGAGCGTCGCCGGCGGTCCGAAGTCGCCGAACATCACGGTGAAGAACGTGACGCCCTTGCGCACGCGTTCCTGAAGCTGCGCGACGACCTGCGCGGGCGTGCCCTTGATGCCGGTGAGGGAGAACGGTTTAAGCCGCGACGCGACCTTCCATTTCTCTTCGACCTCGGCATCGGTCGCGCCGATACAGACCAGCAACTGCTCGGAGATATTGATTGAATTGAGATCGCGGCCGACGCTTTGGCAATGCCCCTTGAGCGCGGCAAGTTTGTCCTCGAAGCTGCGGTAGCCGGCCGGACAATTCCAGCGGTCGGCGTATTGCGCGACGATCCGCAGCATCACCTTTTCGCCGCTGCCGCCAATCGTGATGGGCGGATGGGGCGACTGGAGCGGCTTGGGATTGTTGATGGCGCCGTCGAGCTTGTAGTAACGGCCGGCGAAAGTGGCGCGTTTTTCGGTGAACAGCAGCTTGAGGACTTGGAGGCCCTCTTCGAGTTGCCTGAGCCGCGCGCCCATCGTGGGAAATTCGTAGCCGTAGCCGCGATATTCCTCGTCCATCCAGCCCGCGCCCAGCCCGATTTCGAGCCGGCCGCCGCTGACGTGATCGATCGTGCTCAGCGCCTTCGCCAACAGCGCGGGATTGCGGAAGGAGTTGCAGATCACCAGCGTGCCGATCCGCAGCTTGGCGGTGCGCGCGGCGACCGCGCTCATCAGCGCCATCGATTCCAGGCAATCGGCGTCGGGGATGCCGCGGTTCCAGAAATGATCGACGAACCATAGCGAATGGTAGCCGAGCGCTTCCGCATGGACGGCGCGATCGGCGATCGCCTTGAAAGACATCCCGGCCTGGGGCGAGAAGATTCCGAATCCGGCTTGCAAGCTCATTAACGGCTCCGCAATTGATTGACGGTTCAGCTGAATGCCACCGGCAATATAGTACGATCGCGCCGCTGGGCGGAACCTGCGGATTGGACGGCGCCGCGAGCGCTCAGGCCGCGTCCGACGCGCCTGGCGAATTGGGGCCTTCCGCCGCCGCGCGCGGCTTGAAAATCAGCACGAAGGCAAGGGCCCAGGCGCCCAGCGCGAACCCCAGGATGGTCCAGAGCGCGCCGGAACGGCCGCGGCGGACGGCGGCGATGGCGGTAATCGGGGCCAAGGCCGCGTCAACGGCAAGGGCGGTGCCGATCATGGTCGCGGCGTCCCGATGCAAGCGCATCAGGGCGATTCCGGACGTCCAGCCCAGCAGGATCGCGAGCGGATTCATGGTTTGCCCGCCGCGCGCCGCGGGATATAGTTTTCCCCGATGGCACACCGAGAAGCCGAAAGCCTGATCGCGAAGCTGCGCCAGATGAGCGAAGAAGGCGCGGCCAGTTTCTTCAGTGAACTCATGGGCAACGACCGCCTGCGCCGCGGCCTGGGCAAAGCCGGCGAACGGCTGCTCGGCAACAAGCAGGTCTTCGATCGCAACGTCGAGACGATTCTCGATTTCGTTAACATTCCATCCAAACGCGACGTGCGCGAACTGAAAACCCGGCTCGACCATCTGAATGGCCAGTTGGTGAATCTTAGCATGAAGATCGACCGGATGCTGGCGGCGGCGGGCGGCGCGGAGCCGGTTGCCGCGCCGCGCCGGCGCGCGAAAAAATCCGGCGGAGCTTGATCGGCGCGCGGCGATTACGCGGGCCGCAAGCTCCGCGCGATCGCCGCAAGATCGGCGAGCGAACGCGGTTCGTGCCCCAGATCGTCCGCGAACAGCAGCTCCAGATCCTTGGGAATTGCGGCGCGCAGCGCGTCGAGCGCGGCCCGCTCGCGCCGTTGCAGCGCGGCGAAATCGGCGAGATTGGCGCGCAGCTTGGCGCGCAGCGCCGGCGGGATTCCCCGCGCGCCCGCGATCGCGTCGGCGGCGGGCGGCGGCGGCCGCATCCGGTTGACGGCGACCGCGCCCGCTTTGAGTCCGATCGCGTCGAGCGCGGCGAGAAATTCCACGGCCTGCGCGACCCGTTCGCGCTCGGCCGCGGCCACAATCACGATCAGCGTGCGCGGGTCGCGCAGGATCGCCTCGGCCGCCGCCGCCCGCTCGGCGAAACCGGCGTACATCCCGCTGAAGTTGCGCACGAAGTTGCGCACGTCGCCGAGCAGGCGCAAGCCGGTGATTCGATCGAAGGCGCCGAGCGCCGCGCGCGCCGCCAGATCCAGCATCGAAAACGGTCCGCGCATCGCGCCGCCGGCCGCGTCCAGCAGGGTGACCGCGCGCGAGCCGAGCAGTTCGAGCATCCGGCGCGGCGCGTCGAGAAAATCCAGCGCCGCGGCCGCCGGCGGCGTGTCGAGCACGATCAAATCGGCGCCGGGCGCCTGATGGATTTCCAGCAGTTGCTCCATCGCCATGTAATCGGCGACGCCGGCGAGGGCATTCGAAAGATTGCCGTAGATGCGATCGGCCAAAATCGCGTCGCGCGCGGCGGCCGACGGCGCGTGCCGTTCGATCAGCCGATCGAAGACGCGCTTCGGATCGAGCTTGAGCGCGCGCAGCCGTCCGCCGCGCCGCGCGCCCATCGCGCCGAGTTCGACCGGCTGCAACGATGAATCCGCGGCGCTCAGGCCCAGCGCGTCGAGCAGGCGCGGCGCCGGATCGACCGTCATCACGTCCACCGCGCGCCCGCCGAGCGCGGCGTTCAGCGCGAGCGCGGCGCTGATCGTGGTTTTGCCGACGCCGCCGGGACCCAGGCAGACCAGCAGGCGGCGATCGTCGAGCGCGAGCGCGGGAGGCTTGTTTCCGCTCATTGCGGCGCCCACTCCGCCGCCAGCCGCCGGCCGAGGGTTTCGAGCGCCGCGCGGTCGAGTTCGGCGGCGAAGATCATCGGCAACTCGATTACCCTGAGCCCCGCCCGTTCCAGCGCGCGGCGCGTTTCGGCCGCGTCGCGGCCGCAACGGCGACGGGTTGCGGCGAGCCGCGCGTGCCCGGGATAGTCCGCAAGGGCGGCGATTTCGCCCGCGCTGAATAGCGGCGCGGCGACGCAATTGAGCGCGGCGGCGATCCATCCGACCCGCAGTTCGTCGCGCAGCGCGGCGGCGGCCGCGAGCGTTTCGCGCAGCGCCAGTTCCCCGGGGGCGACCGTCAGAATTGCGCCGAAACGATTTGGGTCGGCGAGAAAATCCTCGACCGCGGCCGCCAGCCGATTCAGCGTGCCGCCGGGCGCCAGTCCGCGGATTCCGCGCGCGACCGTCAGCAGTTCCAGCGCATGGCCGGTCGCCGGCGCGTCGATCACCGCGTAACGATCGTCGCGCGCCGCCGTTCCCGCCAGCAGCCGCAGCCGCTCGAGCATCAGGAAGGCTTCCAGCCCCGGCAGCGCCGCGGTGACGTAGCCGAAGGTGCGGCTGCGCAGCATCCGCCGGGAAATCGCGCGCAGCGGCACGATCCGCGCGATGAAGGCCTCGAGTTCCGCGCGCGGCGTGAGCGCGAGCGTTTCGATCGCGCCGGATGCCGCCGTTCCCAGGATGCGCGCCGCCGAGTTCCGCCGGTCGAGATCGGCCAGCGTGGTCGGCCGCTGGCGCGACAGCGCCAAGGCCAGCGCCGCGGCGACGGTGCTCTTGCCCGTGCCGCCTTTGCCGGTGACGAAAATCAATCGCGGCGGCGCCATCGGCTAGAATCTAGGCGCGCGCCCGCGGGTAGTCCATATTGGATCGATGCCGCCAACGGACGATCCGAAGATTTCCGCGCGTGGCGCAAGTCCGCCGCCGGCCGCGATGGCGACGATGCTGATTCATCTTCCGCCCGAGTTGATCGTGGTCTTCAAGTCGATCGTCGAGGCCTACGACAATCTCGCCACGCTGCGCACCGAGGATCCGGGCCGCCATCTGCTGAAGCTCGCTTACGCGCCGGAGACCGCGGCCGACGTCGAGGCGCTAATCGCGTCGCTGGCGGCGGAATTCGCGATCGAGCGGGTCGCCTGAGCCGGTCCGCGCGGCGATCCGCAATCAGGGCGCGCGCAATTCGACCTTGAAATCATGGCCGAGCCATTGGCCCGACTCCCGCCAGCGGAAGGTGAAGCGCAGCGGCGCGCGGTCTCCGGGCGCGGTCTGGAGATCGACGTAGTGCATCCCCACCGCCGTGGTGTGCGAACTGGAGTCGCGCACGCCGCGCCATTCGTCGGCGCTCCAATGCAGCGTGAAGGGTTCGGACGCCTGCACGCGCAAGGTCATCCCGGCGCGAATCGCCGGCGTCTGGCGGTTGCGTTTCCAGATTTCCAGATCCTTGCGTCCGTGATTGTTCAGATAGCGTTCCGCCACTTCGGGAATCAGGTCAAAGGCCTGGCCGTCGTTGAGCGATCGCAGCAGCTTGATATATTCGGCGTGCGCCCACATCAGGGGCATCGCGGCGCCTGTCGGCTGGCCGTGGCGGAGCAGCGCGGCGGGCAGATCGCCGCGGTCCCAAATCTGCTCGGGCAGCATCCGGGTGGGCGTGGCGAAGCGTTCCATGGCGCGCAGATGCGGCGTGGCGTCGCGGCCCGCCGCCAGTTCATAATGGCCGCGTTCGCCGGTCAGCAGCGGCCACGGCCGCCCGACGCCCCAGCCCACGAACGGGCCGCCGTCGTCGCGCTGGCCGTAGCCGTCATGGGTATAGCGCCGCCAGCACGGCCCGGCCGGAAAATCGTGTTTGAGCGTCGCGTCGATTACGCGCAGCGAATCCTCGATTAGCGGATCGCCGCCGCGGCGTATGCCGTAGCGGACCAGTTCGAGAAAACCCGGATCGACGATCGCCTCGGCGGGATATTCCCAGCGCGCGCCCGGCGCGCGATTGCGAATCGCCACGATTCTGCCGTCGGGGCCGTTCGGGGGCGTCGGATCGCGCACGTCGCAGGGATTGATCCGCACGTAATGGCGCGGCACGTCCGGCAGCAGGCAGCCCTGCGCCGTCACCGTCCAGGCTTCGACGTGCGACTCCAGAAAATCGGCGTATTCCAGCAGGTAGAGCGCCGTCGCGTCGTCGCCGCGCACGCGGGCGAATTCGCCCGCGCATACCAGCGCGGCGATATTGCTGGCCAGCGTCGAGGGCGAATAGCCGCTGTTTTCCTCCCAGCGCTCCTGCGGCGTCGCCGGGCCGTGCGTGATCAGATAGCGCGCCGCCATCCGCACCATCGGATACGGATCGAAATTGCCCAGCGCGCCCGCGCGATGGAGCCGCCACGCCAGCATGATCGGGAAGGCGACCTCGTCCAGTTGGATGCCGCTCCAGTACGGTTCGCCGTCAACCCAGAAATTCTGCGCGAAGCCGCCGTCGGCGTGCTGCGTGCACGCCAGATAGATCAGCGCGCGCTGGGGGGTGGCGGCGTCGCCGGCGGCCAGCAGCCCGGTCGCGCTGTTGATCATGTCGCGGGTCCAGACCAAATGGTAACCGCCCAGGTCTTCGTCGCCCTTGATTTCGCCCCACGGTATCGACAGCGACGCGATCAGCGCGCCCGGATAGCTCTTGTCCTCATGCGCCAGCAGCAGCTCGCGGCTGCGCCGGTAGAGCGTCGCGCCGTCGCCCGCAAGATGGTCCAGCGGACGCATCCCGCGCACCGCCCGTTCCCATTGTTCGAGAAAGCGCGTGCGATGCTCGATAAACGGGACGCCGAGCGACTGGAACACCGTCGTCACCGCGCGATGGAGCGTGCGGCCGAAGGCGAGCGCGACCGTGAAATGATGGCCCCCGGTCAAATCGATTTCGCCGGTCAGCGCGATATTGCCGTTGGGCGCGGCGGCGAACTGGTAATCGAGCCGGAAGTTGCGCTCCAAATCCTGCCAGCCGTCCGTGGTTCCCACATAGCCGCAAGAGCGGCGCGTGAACGGCGCGCTGGCGGCGAGCGCCAGCCACGAGCCGTTCTTATGCGCGGTCAGGAATTCGCGCCCCGCGATCGACGCCGCGTTGCCGTTGTTGCCCCATCCGCCAACCTCCATGTGGGGCGCGAGCATCACGTAAACGTGCAGCCGGCGGAGAAAATCCGGATCGCCCTCGAGCCGCGCGTCGATCAGCACGCACGGCTGATGCGGATCGGAGATGACCTCGGCGATCAACTGATAGCGTCCGTCGGGATCCGCGTTGATGATCCGCACGCCCAGCCCATCGTCGCCCAGATATTCGATCGTCGTGCGCAGATTGCGATGGGCGTCGTGGAAAAACGTGGCCCCGTCGCTCACCAGGAATTGCAGATCGCGCACCTGCGGCCGGTCTAGCGTGGGATAGTAGATTTCGCTCAGCACCCCGCGCGAAACCGTGAACCAAATCCGGCTCGCGGTCGAATAGGCGGTGCCGACGACATCCTTGGCGCTATGCGTCCAGCGCGGCGGAATGCCGGGCGCGCCCGTCGCGACCGGTGAATTTTCCAGCGATGCCATCGACGGATTGCCTCTCTTGGTTGGCCGCCAGACGTGTCAGGCGACTGGCGGAGTTGCCGCCGCGCTCGCCGCCGGCCGTTCGCGGAACATCCAGGCGACCAGCACGCTCAGCCAGTACAGCCCAATCAGCGGCGCCGCCAACAGGAATGGCGAGACCATGTCCGGCGGCGTCAGCGCGGCCGCGATCACGAAAATGCCCAACAGCGCGTAGCGGAAGTAATGGATCATCAGGTGGTGGTCGATCAAGCCGAGCCGGGTCAGAAAAAACGCGAAAATCGGCATCTCGAAGGTGATCGCGAAGGCGATCAGCAGCTTGGACGAAAACGCCAGATATTCGCTGATTCTGAGCGTGGGCGTCACGCCGATACTGGCGTATTGGTCGAGGAAGAAGGTGTAGCCGATTTTGAACACCACGGCCCAGCAGAAGTAGCCGCCGGCAAGAAAAAACAGCGTTGCGAAGAAAACGAACGGCTTGGCCAGCCGCCGCTCGGATTCGTAAAGCCCCGGCGCGATGAATTTCCAGATTTCGTAAAACACCACCGGACTGCCGAGAAACAGCCCCGCGATCAGCGCCACTTTAAGCTTGGTGAAAAACGCCTCGCCCACTCCCGTGCCAATCAGCAGCAGATTGCGGCCGTGCGCCGCCTCCCGCAGCGGCAGGGTTAGCGCCGCGAACAGCCAATCCGCGCCGAAGTAGGCGATCATGAAGCCGGCCAACACCGCAATCGCGGCGCGGATCAGCCGGATGCGCAGTTCGCGCAGATGGTCCAGCAGCGGCATCCGCGCGCTCGCGGGGCTTTCCGCCGGCGCTTCGATCGGCGCGATTTCGCGATGGGGTTGCGGAGCCGGCGCGCTTTCCGCGGCGGCGGACGGCGGGTCCGTGACCTGCGGATGCGGATCGTCTTGGCTCACGTCGGTCGGCCGGAATCAGACTTGAGGATTGGCGGTGGAATCGGCCGGCGCGGTGTCGGCCGCGGTCGCCGCTTCAGTCGCGGCGCCGGGCGCCGCGGGATTGGCCGGCGCCGGCGCG
>DAHZDR010000180.1 GCA_027403435.1 Deltaproteobacteria bacterium | reverse complement strand
GGCGCGCCGGCGGGATCGTGGCGCATCCGCTGTTCCAGGTGTGCCTCGAATGGCCGGCGGGCGGCGTGTTGCGCGCGCGCCATCGCGGCACGCTGACGGCGGCGGAAGCCGCGCGCGGCGTCCACGCGACGCATCACGCGGCGCTGCATCGGCCGATTCGCCCGCCGGAGCGGCTGACGACGCGCGCGGAGATTGTCGGGATCGAGGCGCGCAAGGCGGGCGCGTACGAAGTCACGAAGTTCGAGACTCTCGACGAGCGCGGCGGGCTGGTCGTCACGACCTGGTACGGCACGCTTTATCGGGAGGTCGCGGTGGTCGGGGGCGATCGTCCAGCGACGGCGGCCCCAACGCCGCCCGCGATCGAAGCGATCCCCTCGCGTCCGCGCGCCGAGATCCCGGCGCCGGTGGGCGCGGGCGCCGCGCACGTCTATAGCGAATGCGCGCGTATCTGGAACCCGATTCATACCGACGCCGCGGCGGCGGAAGCGGCGCGCCTGCCGGGAATTATCCTGCACGGCACGGCGACGCTGGCGATGAGCGTGTCGCGGATCGTCGCGGCCGAAGCGGACGGCGATCCCGGGCGGGTCGCGGAAATCGCCGGACGTTTCAGCGCGATGGTCTTCATGCCGTCGGTATTGACGGTGCGGATTCTCGCGCGCGAACGGCGCGGCTCCGGCGACATAATTTTCTTCGAAACTTTGAGCGCCGAGGGCGGGCGCGCGGTGCGCGACGGCGTCGTCACGCTGCGCGCCTGACGGTTCGAACGCGGGCTAAGCGCGCGCGGGCTAAGCGCGCGCTGGCGCGGGCGGCGAAAATCGCCGTGTAAGCGGGGGGTGCGGGTGAAAATCAGAGCCGCGGTGGCGCGTCGGGCGGGCGCGCCGCTTGAAGTTACGCAAGTCGATCTCGAAGGGCCGAAAGCGGGCGAGGCGCTGGTCGAAATTAAAGCGACCGGCGTTTGCCATACGGATGCCTATACGCTTTCCGGCGCCGATCCGGAGGGACGATTTCCGTCGATCATGGGCCACGAGGGCGCCGGGGTGGTGGTCGAGGTCGGCGCCGGAGTGGCTACGCTCAAGCCGGGCGACCATGTGATTCCGCTGTATATTCCAGAATGCCGCAACTGTCCGGCGTGCCTGTCGGGACGGACGAATCTGTGCACCGCGATTCGCGAGACGCAGGGGCGCGGCGTGATGCCCGACGGGACCAGCCGCTTTGCCGAAAACGGCCGTATGATTCATCACTACATGGGCGTTTCGACCTTCGCGAATTACACCGTGGTTCCGGAAATTGCGCTGGCGAAAATCCGTCCCGACGCGCCGTTCGACAAGGTGTGTTACATCGGCTGCGGCGTGACGACCGGAATCGGCGCGGTGCTCAATACGGCGAAAGTCCAGGTTGGCGATCGGGTCGTGGTGTTCGGGCTGGGCGGAATCGGACTTAACGTCGCGCAGGGGGCGCGGATGGCGGGGGCGTCGATGATCGTCGGCGTCGATCTGAATCCGGCGCGCCGCGCGATCGCGGAAAAATTCGGCGTGACGCATTTTGTGAATCCGGCGGAAGTCCGCGGGGAACTCGTGCCGTATCTGGTCGATCTGACCGGGGGCGGCGCGGATTTTTCATTCGAATGCGTAGGCAACGTCGGACTGATGCGGCAGGCGCTCGAATGCTGCCAGCGCGGATGGGGCGTGAGCGTCATCATCGGCGTCGCCGGGGCCGGCCAGGAAATCTCGACGCGGCCGTTTCAACTGGTCACCGGACGGACCTGGAAAGGCGCGGCGTTCGGCGGCGCGCGCGGGCGGCGGGACGTGCCGAAAATCGTCGAATGGTACATGGAAGGCCGCATCAATATCGACGACCTGATTACGCATACGATGCCGCTCGAGCGAATCAACGATGCGTTCGATCTGATGCATCGCGGCGAGTCGATTCGCAGCGTGGCGATTTATTGAAATTTCGGCGGGTTGACTGGTCCGGAGGTGAGCGGTGGGGAGAGTCGGGATGTATGCGGCGGCGGCGGCTTTGGCGGTCGCGCTTGGCGGAGCGAAATTTGCGGGCGCCCGGGAAATTCCCGCGGCCAACAGCGTGCCATTGACGCAATATTTGCGGGTTGCGGTGCGGCCGTCCTCGCGGAGCGTCGATACCTTCATCGGCGACCATGAGGCCCACGCGGCGTACGAACTGTACGTCACGAATTTCGACGCCCGGCCGATCCGGATTGTGGCGGCGCGCATCGCGGGCGCGGCTGGCGGGTCCGCGTTCCTGCGAACGATCGATGGCGACGCGCTGGAAAAGTCGTTCGGCAAGCCCGGCGTCGCCCATCAGACGCGCCAGCCGCCAATCCTCGCGCGCGGGGAAACCGGCGTAATTTTCCTGTTTCCGGATTTCGGCGCGTCCACGGTGGTCCCGCACGCGCTGGTGAATTCACTGGATGTCGAAGTGGAGGGCAAGCCCGCGACCGAACAGCGCATCACCATCGCGCCGATCGCCGTGCGCCGTGCTGGAGCGGTGGTGATTAAGCCGCCGGTTTCCGGCGCGAACTGGCTGGCCGGGAACGGACCATCGAACACGTCGGTTCATCGGCGGACGATTTTCGTAATCGACGGCGAGCCGCGGATCGGACAGCGTTTCGCGATCGATTTCGTCAAGCTCGGCCCGGACGGCCGCGCCTATCATGGCGATCCCGGCCGCAATGCGAGTTATTACGCGTACGACACGCCAATCAAGGCGGTCGCCGCGGGCGCGATCGCCGCCACGCTCGACGGCGTTCCCGAAAACACGCCGGAGTCGCCGGAATTCGCCACCGCATTGACGCTGGCCAACGTCGGCGGAAATTTCATCGCCGAGCGGATTGGCGACGGCCGCTACGTCATGTACGCCCATCTGAAACCGGGGTCGCTCACGGTGAAGCCGGGCGATCAGGTCGCCGCGGGCCAGATCCTTGCGCATCTGGGCAACACCGGCAGCTCCACCGAGCCGCATCTGCATCTGCAGGTCTGCGACGCGCCGTCGTTTCTCGGGTCCAACGGGATTCCCTACGAGTTCGACGCGTACGCGCTCGAGAAATATCGAATTGATCGCAAGGACGGCCAGCCCATACACTTGACGATCGAAGGTTCAACCGGGGTAAAACGTGAAACTCCGATGGAAGACGAACTGGTAACCTTTGCGGGCAAGTGAGGCCGTGATGCGTGGCTGTGCGAAGCCGACGAGGGTTGCGCCGGCGTGGCGCGCGAGGATGACCTCCGGATGGCGCGCGCGGGCGGGAAGCGCGGCGCTGGCGCTGACTCTGGCCGCCGGTGTGGCGGGATGCTCGCTGTTCCATCACGGCGAATCGGAGCCGCAGAAATTCCTCGACGCGCTCAATCGCGGCAACGCCGCTCAGGCGAGCCAGATGTGGCTCAATATGTCCGCGGATGATCGTGAGGAGCTTTCGCACAATCAGGGAATCAAGGCAGCGCTGACGCAGAAGGCGATGGAGTCGGCGATCGAGCGGCAGCGGGCGCAACGCGCCGCCGCCGGCGTGAGCGATCCGAAATCGACGGGAATTGACGACACCATGACCAGCGACTTCGAAAACGGCGAAATCAACTCGCAGATTAGCGAACAGCCCGGCCTCGAAATCGATCCCAACGCGAATAGCCTGCCGGATCTGCCCAAGCTCAAGGCGTCCGCGCCGGCGGCGAGTGAAGACAGTCCGCAATAATTCCGAACAGCGGCGGTGGCATAAAGGATGGCTTGGAGGCGCTGGCCGGTTGCGGCGGTGTGGCTGATTTGGGCGCTGAGCGGCGTCGCGTGGGCGGCGGCCGATGCCTGCGGTCCATTCGGCAATCCGCCGGCGCGGATTATCAAAAGCGTGAGGCCGAACTGTCCCAATGGCGTGAGGCTCGGACCGTGGAGCGACGCCGACGGCACGCCGCGCTACGCCTGTCTCTATGCGCCGCAGCGGGCGTCGCCGTCGCAACCGCTGCCACTGGTGGTCTATCTGCATCCGTCGCTCGCGACGGCCGACAGCGCGCAGAACGCCACCAACCTGCCCGGCTTTCTGCAGACCGCGAACGTCAGCGACGATTCCGCCCGTCCGGGCTTCATTTTGCTCGCTCCGCAAGGCCGCGACACGACGCATCAGTACGCATGGCCCGATCGCACCGGAACCGGATGGGACATCTGGTATCGACAGCTCAATCCGGGCGGCGCGGTCAAGGTTGGCGATCGAATTTACGGCGAAAATGTCGACGCCGCGACGATCGATCATTTCATCGCGGCGGTGGCGGCGGACGGCAAAGTCGATCGCAACCGGATTTATCTCACCGGATGGTCGAATGGCGGTTCGATGGCGTACCTGTACGGACTGAATCGTCCGGCGGTCGCGGCGGTCGGCGTCTATTCGTCGCCGAGCCCGTTTCAGATGAAGCCGGACGCCTGCCCGCAGGCGCCGGTGGCGGCGCATCCCGCCGACGATCGCGAAGTGCGCGTGTATAATCCCGCGCTGGCGGCCTATCAGGTGCATAATAGCTGCGATATTGCGGGAATTTGCCCGAACGTGCTTTTTTTCGAGCGGCAACTCACGGCGCTGGGCGGAAAAGACCGCGATACGATTATCGATCGAAACCAGCGGGCGACGCCGGCCTGCGACGCGTTTTGCGGGAGCGATCCCGGCGGCGGACTGCGTAATCCGCTCGCGGCGATGTTCGGAATGGCGCATCATCTGCGCTGGCCGCGTCCCTGGACGGCGGCCATGCTGGATTTCTTCCGGCGTCATCCGCTAAAGCCGAACGGCCGCGCCGGATCGCGTGGCGACTGAAGCGAAACGAATTGGAGAGCCTTGATGGATTTCAGTTTCAACGAAGAACAGGAGCTGCTCCGCCGGACCGTGGCGGACTTCGCCGCGCGCGAGCTGGCTCCGCATTACCAGGCGCGCGACAAGGACGAGGATCTGCCGCGCGAAGTCGTGCGCAAACTCGGCGAAATGGGCCTGCTGGCGCCGATGGTTGACGCGAGTTACGGCGGCCAGTCGCTGGATTTCGTCTCGCTCGGAATCGCGTTCGAAGAGCTTGGGCGCCACGATTTCAACGCGGCGTATGTATTGCTGCTCTCGGCGCTGGTCGGCGCGATTATCGCCGCGCGCGGCGACGAACGGCAAAAGCGCGAATATCTTCCCTTGATTTGCCGCGGCGAGGTCGTTCCGGCGCTGGGCGTTACCGAACCGGCGGGCGGCTCCGACGCCGCGAACGTCAAACTAAGCGCCCGCCGCGACGGCGACGGTTACATTCTCGACGGCGAGAAAAGTTCGATCTCGTTCGCCTCGTCGGCCGACACGATTCTGCTGATGGCGCGCACCGGGACGCGCGCGCAGGGCGCCCGCGGCGTCAGCGCCTTTTACGTCGATCTGAAGTCGCCGGGCGTCAGCCGCGCGCGGTTTCGCGACCTGGGCTCGAAAGCGGTTGGCCGCGGCCAGCTATTCTTCGATTCGGTGCGCGTGCCCGCCGATACGCGGATTGGCGACGAAGGGCTGGGCTTTATCCAGGTGATGCAGGGATTCGATTTCAGCCGTTCGCTAATCGGCCTGATGTGCGTCGGCGCGGCGCAGCAGAGCGTCGATGAGACCTGCAAATATGTGGCGGAACGGCAGGCCTTCGGCGGCAGCCTTGCGCGTTTCGAGGGAGTGTCGTTTCCACTGGCCGAGGCGGCGGTGCAACTGCGGGCGGCGCGGCTGCTCTGCTATGAGGCGTTGTGGCGCAAGGATCGCAACGAGCCGCACGGATGGCTGGCGGCGGGATGCAAATGGTGGGCGCCGGAACTTGCGGCCAAGGTGCTCCATCAGTGCCTGCTCCTGCACGGCCATCTGGGCTTCAGCATGGACCTGCCGCATCAGCAGCGGATGCGCGACGTTATCGGCCTCGAAATCGGCGACGGCACCGCGCAAATCATGAAGCTGCTGGTGGCGCGGGAGCTGATCGGGCAGGTCGCGCGCGGCTACTGAGCGGCGTCCGCGGCGCGCGGCGAATTTCGCCGGCGCGTTATTTGGGTTGGTCCGGAACGCGCGCCTTGAAGCGCAGCCGGATGTAGTCGCCGGTCCAGCGGCCTTGTTCGTCGCAGAGCACCGGCTTCAGCGCCGCCGTGACTTCGGCGATCGCCGCGGGGCGGTCGCCGGGCGGCAGGCGATTGAAACACGGCTGGCCAAAAATTTCCAGCCATCCGGCCATTGCCGTGGGCAGCGGCGTTGGACGCGGGATCAGCTCGATATAGTCCACCGTGAAGCCCGCGCCTTCGAGCCGCGCGCGATAATCGTCAACGGTCGGAAAGTACCACGGAATGCCGGCCGCCGCGTTGGCGACGCCGCGCCGTTCGAGAGCCGCGACGATCGCCACGGTGATCGCCGCGACGCATCCGTGGCCGCCCATCTCGGCGACGAAGCGGCCGCCTGGCTTGAGCGCCCGTTTGACGCCGCCGATCGCCGCGTCGGGATCGGACTTCATCCAATGGAGGGCGGCGTTGGAGAATACCGCGTCGAATTCGGCGGCGAATTCGAGCCGTCCGCCGTCGCCTACGCGCGCGTCGAGTCCGCGCGCGCGCGCCGCCGCGATCATGTCCGGCGCCGCATCGACACCGATCACGGTCGCGCCGGCGGCCGCAATTTTTTCCGTCAACACGCCGTCGCCGCATCCGAGGTCGAGGATGCGCTCGCCGGGGCGCGGCGCCAGCAATTGCAGCACCGGCGCGCCCAGGGTGGGCACGAAGTGCGCATTACGGGCGTAGTTGTCGGCCTTCCATTCCTGCTTGGGCGAGTCGTGTGGATTCACTGCTTTGGTTCTCCGGCGGCGGCGCGCGGGCGCCCCTGTTCCGTTTAACGGAAGCCCAAGCCGCGGCGCAAGCGCATTGCGTTTTTTCGCGCTTGCGCCGCGGCCGGGCGTGGCGATGCGCACGGCGGAGAATCGGTCTATGATGAACGCCGTCAAACCGGAAGGTCCGACCAAAGATGCCGCGCGGAATCGACCATGATGTAATCGTCGCCGACGATCGCGGCGCGGCGCAAGCGGTCGCGGATTGCGCGGTCCCGCGGCAAGAACGATCGCGCGGCGGGCCGCCCATCGGATTGTTCCTGGACGCCGCGCGCAAATCGCATCAACTCCTCGACGGCGCGCATCCGCATGGCGCGCGAATCGTTCTGGCGTAAAATTTCACCATGTCGTCAAACGGCAATGTTCCCCGCATCGTGGTCTCGGCGACCGGCAGCGGCGCCGGTAAAACCACCGTGACGGTCGGTTTGATCGCGGCGTTACGGGCGCGCGGGATGCGCGTGGCGGCGTACAAATGCGGTCCCGATTATCTCGACCCGACTTATCACGCGCGCGCCGCCGGCGCCGTCTCGCATAATCTCGACGGCTGGATGATGGGCCGCGCCGCGGTGGCCGCGACTTTCGCGCGCACCTCCGCCAACGCCGAGATCGCCGTGATCGAGGGCATGATGGGGCTATTCGACGGCGCGACCCCGACCGGCGACGAGGGCTCGACCGCCGAAATCGCGAAATGGCTTGGCGCGCCGGTGCTTTTGGTGACGGACGCCTCGGGGATGGCGCGCACGGTCGCGGCGATCGCGCACGGGTTCGCTCATTTCGATCCGGCGGTCAAGTTTGCCGGACTGATCTGTAATCGGCTCGGCAGCCGCCGGCATCTCGACCTGCTGCGCGAGGCCTCACGGGAGATTCCCGTGATCGGCGGGTTGCCGGCCGACGCCGCTGCGGCTTTTCCCGGACGCCATCTGGGGCTGTTCGCCGCCGACGAAGCGCACGTGCCCTCCGCCAGTATCGAGAGCTGGGCGCGGCACGTTGGCGAATGGTTCGACCTGGATGCGATCGTCGCGGCGGCGCGGAACGCGTCCGCGATCGATTTCGCCGCCGCTTCGGCGGATACGGCGACCGGTCGCGCGAAGCTTCCATGCCGAATCGGCGTCGCGTGGGACGAGGCGTTTCATTTTTACTATGACGACAACCTGCGCCGGCTCGAATCGCTGGGCGCCGAGCTCGTGCGTTTCAGCCCGATCCATGACGCCGAACCGCCCGCCGTGGACGGGCTTTATTTCGGCGGCGGCTACCCGGAGGCTCACGCGCGCGAACTTGCCGAAAATCGGACGATGTTGGACGCGGTCGCCGCGATGCATCGGCGCGGCGCGCCAATTTATGCGGAGTGCGGCGGCCTGATGTATTTCACGCGCGGGATTCGCACGCTCGACGGCGCCGTTTTTCCGATGGCCGGAGCGATTCCCGCCGAGGCGGTGATGCATGATCGGCTGCAGGCGCTGGGTTACGTGGAGGTCGAAACCACTCAGCCGACCTTGCTCGGCGCGGCCGGCCTCCGCTTTCGCGGCCATCAGTTCCGCTACTCGACGCTCGAACCCGCGCCGGAGGGGTTGAATCGCGCGTACGCGGCACGCGCGCGCCGGGGCGGACCGTTCAACGAGGGCTTCGCCGTCGGCAGCCTGCTCGCGACTTACGTTCACGCGCATTGGGCGTCGAATCCGGAAGCCGCGGCGGGTTTCGTCGCGTCATGCGCGGCGGCGCGCGCGCGAGCCGCCGGGCGATGACGGCGCGCACGCTGATGGTCCAGGGGACCGCGTCGTCGGTCGGCAAGAGCCTGATCGCCGCCGCCTTCTGCCGGATCTTGCGCCAACTGGGGTTGCGCGTGGCGCCCTTCAAGGCGCAGAACATGGCGCTCAATTCGTTCGTCACGGCCGACGGCGCTGAAATCGGCCGCGCCCAGGCGGTGCAGGCCGAAGCCGCCGGAATCGCGCCAACCGCGGACATGAATCCGATTCTGCTCAAGCCCGAGCCCGGGATGCGCTCGCAGGTCGTGGTGATGGGCCGGCCGGTCGCGAGCCTGGGCTTTCGCGATTATCACGCGCTGCGGCCGGAGTTGACGCGGGTGATTCGCGATTCGCTGGAGCGGCTGCGCGCCGCGCACGATTTCGTCGTGATCGAGGGCGCCGGCAGTCCCGCGGAAATCAATTTGCGATCGCACGATATCGTCAACATGCACGTCGCGCGTGAGGCTGACGCGCCGGTGGCGCTGGTTGGCGATATCGATCGCGGCGGCGTCTTCGCGCAATTCGTCGGCACGATCGATCTGCTCGAACCGGCCGACCGCGCCCGCGTCGCGGCCTTTTTGATCAACAAGTTCCGCGGCGACGCCACGCTCCTCGCTCCCGGAATCGAATACCTCGAACGCCGCTTCGCCATCCCGATGCTCGGCGTGGTTCCGTATCTTCCGCATCTGCGGATCGCCGACGAGGATTCGGTCGCGCTTGAGGATCGGCGCGGCCGCCGCGCGCGCGCCGGCGAACTCGATATCGCGGCGATTCGCCTGCCGCATATTTCCAACTATGACGACCTGTTGCCGCTCGAACACGAAGCTGGCGTATGCGTGCGTTTCGTCGCGGAAGCCAGGGAGCTGGGCCGTCCGGATCTGGTCGTGATTCCAGGCACGAAGAGCACTGTCGCGGACCTCGAGTGGCTGCGGCGCACGGGACTGGCCAGCCTGCTCGTGGAGCGCGGTCGGCGTGCCGAGCCAATGGTTGGAATCTGCGGCGGATGCCAGATGCTGGGAGGGCGGATTGACGATCCGTTCGGCGTCGAATCGGCGGTCCGCTCGGCGCCTGGACTCGGCCTGTTGCCAATTGCGACCCGCTTTGAACGCGAGAAACGCACCGCGCAGATTTGCGCCCGGGTCGCGGCGCCCTCTCCGTTCAACGGGATGGCGCCGGTGGGCGGCGATGAGCTTGCCGGCTACGAGATTCATATGGGCGCGACCGAGCGGGACGCGGGC
>DAHZDR010000176.1 GCA_027403435.1 Deltaproteobacteria bacterium | reverse complement strand
CGGCGACGGCGAGCGGATTGAAAGCGTGATTATTCCCGCCGCCGATCGCGTAACGCTGTGCGTTTCGAGCCAGGCCGGATGCGCGATGGGCTGCGAATTTTGCGCGACCGCCCTGATGGGCCTCAGGCGGAATCTGGGCGCGGGCGAAATCCTCGGCCAAATCGTCGCCGCGCGCCGCTATCTGGACCCCGGCGAGACCCTGACCAATTACGTTTTCATGGGGATGGGCGAGCCGCTCGCGAACTATCCGCGGCTGGGCCTCGCGCTCGCCACGATGACCGCGCCGTGGGGGATGGAAATTTCGCCGCGCCGGATTACGGTTTCGACCGTCGGCCTGATTCCCGGGATGGAACGGCTGCTGGCCGAGTTCGATGTCAATCTGGCGGTTTCGCTCCACGCCACCACCGACGCGCTGCGCGACCGGATCGCGCCGGTCAACCGGCGGTTTCCGCTGGCGGAGCTGATCGACGCGTGCGCGCGGCTGCCGCTCAAGCGCCGGCGCCGAATCACCTTCGAATACGTGATGCTGGCGGGCGTGAACGACGGCGACGACGACGCGCGGCGGCTGCGGCGGATGCTCGCGCCGCTGCGCGCCAAGGTCAACCTGATTATGTTCAATCCGTTTGACGGCGCGCCGTTCGCGCCCGCGTCACGGGAACGGGTGGAGGGCTTTCAAGCGATCCTCCATCAAGGTAACTTGACCGCAACCATCCGCGAGAGCCGCGGAGGCGATATCGCCGCCGCCTGCGGCCAGCTTTATGCGCAACGGGCGGAATCCGGCGGATCGGAACAACGCGCACGGGCCTGAAAGTTCACGCATGGCGAAAACCGTACTGGGCATAATCGGCGGCAGCGGCTTTTATCAGATCGACGGACTCGATCGCGTCGAAAGGATCGAACTGGATACTCCGTTCGGGGCGCCGTCGGACGCCTATTATCGCGGCGAGGCCGGCGGCGTCGGGATTATTTTTCTGTCGCGCCACGGCGCGGACCATCGGCTTTTGCCCAGCGAACTCAACTATCGCGCGAACCTCTGGGGGATGAAAAAACTCGGCGCCGAACATCTGGTGTCGGTCAGCAGCGCCGGCAGCATGAAGGAGCATATCGCGCCGGGCGACCTGGTCGCGCCCGACCAGTTTATCGACCATACCTACGCCCGCCGGCCGACCTTTTTCGGCGACGGGATCGTCGGCCATGTGTCGCTGGCCGATCCGGTATGCGCCGATTTGCGCGGCGATCTTTCCGCCGCCGCGCGCGCGGCCGGCGCCACGATGCATGACGGCGGCGTCTATTTCTGTATCGAAGGGCCGCAATTCTCGACCCGCGCCGAATCGAATCTCTATCGCAACTGGGGCGTTGACGTGATTAGCATGACCGCGATGCAGGAGGCGCGGCTCGCGCGGGAAGCCGAGCTCTGTTACGCCGTGCTCGCCCTGGTGACCGACTACGACTGCTGGCATCGGAGCGTCGCCGCGGTCGATATCGGCGAAATCCTGCGCGTGATGCGCCTCAACGTGGCGCTGGCGCAACGCGCCGTGCTGAATCTGGCCGCGGCGCTGGGCCGGCGGGAGCGGCGCTGCGCCTGCGGGAGCGCGCTGCGCGACGCGATTATCACCGACCGCGCGGCGATTCCGCGCGAAACCGCCGCGCGGCTCGAACCGATCGTGGGAAAATACCTCAAGGCCTGAGGCGGCGGACGCCGTCCGAAATACCGTTTCGATCAAATTTAATCAACACTGACTAATTGAAATGAGCATTCTTGCAGTAGGCACTATCGGATACGACACGATCGAAACCCGCAACGGCTCGGTCGAGGCCGCCCTGGGCGGTTCGGTCAGCTATTTCGCGCTGGCGGCGCGCCACTTCGCGCCGGTCAGCGTGGTCGCCGCCGTCGGCGCGGATTTTCGCGAGGCCGACCGCCGCCTGTTCGCCGACCGCGGGATCGACGTGCGCGGGATGGTGACGCGCGACGGTCCGACCTTCCGCTGGCACGGCCGCTATCACGAGGACATGAACGTGCGCGACACGATCAGCCTGGAGCTCAACGTGTTCGCCGATTTCTCGCCGGATTTGCTGCCCGATCAGCGCCGCGCGGATTTCGTTTTTCTCGCCAATATCTCGCCCGACCTGCAACGGCATGTGCTGGGCCAGGTCGCGAGTCCGAAGGTGGTCGCCGCCGACACCATGAATCACTGGATCGCCAACGATCGTCCGGCGCTGCTCCGCCTGCTGCCGCGGATCGATATCCTCACGCTCAACGACGAAGAGGCGCGGATGCTGAGCGGGGAGCATAACCTGCTCAAGGCGGGCCGCGCGATTCTCAAGCTGGGTCCGGACACGGTGCTGGTCAAGCGGGGCGAATACGGCGTGTTGCAGTTCAGCCGCGAGGGGTTGTTCGCGACGCCGGCCTATCCGCTCGAGGAAGTGGTCGATCCGACCGGCGCGGGCGACGCCTTCGCCGGCGCCTTTATGGGCTATATCGCCCGCAAGGGCGCCGTCAGCGAATCGGCGCTGCGCACCGGGGTGGTTTACGGATGCGTGCTGGGGTCGTTCGTGGTCGAGGAGTTTTCGGTCAAGCGGCTGGCGACGCTGACCTGGGACGATATCGAGCGGCGTTACCGCGGTTTTATCGAACTCACCGATTCGCATCATTCGCGATGGACCTCTCAATAGTCGTTCCGCTCTACAACGAGCGGGACAATCTCGCGCCGCTGCACGCGGAGCTGGACCGGACGCTCGGCGCGGTGGGCCGCGAGTACGAGATTATTTTCGTGGACGACGGCAGTAGCGACGGCGGCGATCGGGTGCTGCGCGAAATTCACGCGGCCGATCCGCACGTGCGGGTAATTCGCCTCGCGCGCAATTCGGGCCAGACCGCCGCGCTCGCCTGCGGCTTCCAGCAATCGCGCGGCGCGGTGGTGGTCGCAATCGACGGCGACGGCGAAAACGATCCCGCCGACATCCCGCGGCTGATCGAGCGGCTCGACGCGGGCTTCGATCTGGTCAGCGGCTGGCGCGTCGAGCGCTGGCGCGGCGCCGCGATCACCCGGCGGCTGCCCTCGCTCGCCGCCAACGCGCTGATTTCGCGGATCACCGGCGTGGCGCTGCATGACTACGGATGCACGCTCAAGGCGTATCAGGGCGATTTGGCCCGGCGGCTGATGCTCTACGGCGAAATGCATCGCTTCGTTCCGGCGATCGCGGCGGAGCAGGGCGCGCGGGTCGGCGAGCTTCCGGTGAATTTCCGGCCGCGCCGCGCCGGCCACTCCAAGTACGGCCCCGGCCGCATTATCCGCACCGTGCTCGATTTGCTGACAGTGAGCTTTCTTGCCGGCTATTCGACCCGCCCGATTCAGGTTTTCGGCGCGATCGGCGTGCTGCTCGGAGGGCTGGGATCCCTGTGGACTGGGGTGCTGGTGTTTGAAAAAGTCGTTCTTGGCGATTCGCTGGGGAATCGGCCGGCGCTGCTGCTGGCGGTTCTGCTGGTGGTGGTGGGCGTGCAGTTCGTCAGTCTCGGCCTGATCGGCGAAATGATCGCGCGCACCTATCATGAGTCGCAGGGCAAACCGATTTACGTAATCAAGGAAGAGTTGTGAACCCCAGATGAATATCGCCGTCGTTGGAACCGGCTATGTCGGCCTGGTGAGCGGCACCTGCTTTGCCGAAAGCGGCAATGAGGTGATCTGCGTCGATATCGATCGCGCGCGGGTCGCCGCGCTCGCGGGCGGCAGCGTGCCGATCTACGAACCGGGACTCGAAGAACTGGTGCGCCGCAACCTCAAGGAAAAACGCCTCAGCTTCACCACCGATCTCGACGCGGCGGTGGGGCAGTCGATGGTCTCGTTTATCGCCGTGGGCACGCCGATGGGGGCGGACGGCGCCGCCGACCTGAGCGGCGTGCTGGCGGCGGCGGAGGGCATCGCGCGCGCCGCGGCCGCCTATCACATAATCGCGATCAAGAGCACCGTGCCGGTGGGCGCCAACGACCGCGTGCGTGAAATCGCCGCGCGCGCCGCGCGCCATCGGATAGACGTCTGCTCGGTTCCCGAATTCCTCAAGGAAGGTTCGGCGATCGAGGACTTCATGCGTCCCGACCGGGTCGTGATCGGCAGCGCGTCGGAGCAGGCGACCGCGATTCTGCGCGAAATCCATTCGCCGTTCCTGCGCACCGATAATCCGCTTCTGGTAATGGATCCGCGCTCGGCCGAACTGACCAAGTACGCCTCCAACGCGATGCTTGCGATGCGCATTTCGTTCATCAACCAGATGGCCAATCTGTGCGAGGCGGTGGGCGCGGAGATCAATGACGTGCGGCGCGGGATGGGGACCGACAAGCGCATCGGCTCGCAGTTCCTGTTCCCCGGCGTCGGCTATGGCGGCTCATGCTTTCCCAAGGATGTGCAGGCGCTGATTCACAGCGCCGCCGCGCATAATATCGATTTCACGATTTTGCGCGCCACCGACGAGGTCAACACGCGCCAGAAGCGCCTGCTGGTGGATCGCCTGCGCGAGCATTTCGGCGGCGACGTGAAGGGCCGCACCTTCGCGATTTGGGGCCTCTCGTTCAAGCCGCGCACCGACGATATGCGTGAGGCTCCGTCGCTGGTGGCGATCGAGGAGCTGCTCGCGATGGGCGCGAAGATCAATGCGCACGATCCCGAAGCGCTGGGCGTCGCGCGGCGCATCTTCGGCGATCGGGTCGCCCTGCATGAAACCAACTACGACGCGCTGGCCGGAGCCGACGCGCTGCTGATCCT
>DAHZDR010000168.1 GCA_027403435.1 Deltaproteobacteria bacterium | reverse complement strand
CTCGCGATGGGCAAGGAACTCGAAATTTATTTCAGCCTCGGCCTCGAACCGGGCGAAGTCGAAGCAACGATCGAAGCGCTCGCGTCGGGACGGATTTCGACGGAGCCGCTGATCACCCATGCGGTCGCGCTCAACGATCTGCCGCGCGCTTTCGCCGCGCTCCAGCAACCCAACCATCAGGTGCGGGTGATGCTGGAGTTCTGAGTCCGGCGCCGGCGCGGACGTTATTATCCCGTATTATCTCTTTAAGCGCGCCACGATTTCTGGAATACTGGCGCTTCGTCAACTTTTACCCCTATCGGGAGCATGCCTGTGACCAGAAAAATCGGACTCATCGTCGCCGGATTCGCTCTGTTCGCCATGACCGCCGTGGCGGTTGCGCCCGGCAGCGCCTGGGCGACCGCCGGCAAGCGCGTGGATTGCGGCAAGGTGATGTCCGAACTGAAAGGCGGCAAAAAGGCCAAGGCCATCGCCAAGGATCTCAGCATCTCGACTTCAAGCGTCTATCGCTGCAAGAAGCGCGAAACGGCCAAGGCCAAAGGCAAGACGCTGAAGACCGCGGCAAAGTCCAAAACGACGACCGCCGCCAAGTCCAAAGCGACGGCCGCGGCGACGCCGTCCGGACACTGAACCGAACGTTTCAGGCGGCGCGGATCGCCCGCGCCGCGCTCCACCGGCCCGCCCGCGGGATCGGCCGGATCGGTTTGAATCGGGGCGCGGATTCCGCGTCAGCCGACGCCGATCAGGCGCTTGCGCAGCGCCGGATCCGCCGCGATATCGATCGCCGACCACGCCATCGCGAGCGCGCCGTCAACCACCGCGCGATCGGCGTCGGGCGTGGCGCAGGCGGCCGTGAATTCCGGCTGATGGTTGACGGCGGGCGCGGAATTGATCCCAATCAGCGGATGAATCGACGGCGTCTGTAGCGACACGTTGCCCATGTCGGTCGAGCCCGCGCCTATCACGCGGCTGGCGCCGCCGCGGGCCATGACGCCCGGTTCGGGATCGGCGAAGACGCGGCCCAACGCTTCGGCGTTGCGCCGGTAAATCGCGGCGATTTCATAATCGTGGCGCATCTCCGCGTAGGGTTGGTCGCCGCTGGTGATTTCGTATTTGCAGCCGGTCGCGATCGTGCCCGCCTCGAAGCATCGATGGACCCGGGGTAAGAGGTCGCTGAGCCGATCGAGCGACTTGGCGCGGGCGAAATAGCGCACGGCGGTATGCGCCGGGATGATATTCGGCGCGTCGCCGCCTTTGGTCACGATACCGTGGATGCGGTCGGTGTCGCGGAGATGCTGGCGCAAGAGGCCGATCGCGGTTTGCGCCACCGTAATCGCGTCGGCCGCGTTGATGCCGAGTTCGGGAAAGGCGGAGGCGTGCGCTTCCTTGCCGGTGTAATGGACCTCGAACATCGCCGCCGCGATCATTTGCGGCGTGGACATGTCGATCGGCGCCGGATGAACCATCATCGCCGCGTGCACGTTCCGGAAGCCGCCGCGATCGAGCATCAGGATTTTGCCGCCGCCGTTGCAGACCTCTTCGGCCGGCGTGCCAAGCAGGGTGATCGTCAGCCCGACCTCGTCGGCGACTTTGGCCGCGGCGATCGCCGCCCCGGCGCTCATGGCCGCGATGAGGTTGTGGCCGCAGGCGTGGCCGATTCCCGGCAGACAATCGTACTCGGCGCAAATCGCGAGATGCAGCGGACCCGATCCGGCGCGCGCGGCGAACGCCGTCGGCATCCCGCAGATGCCGCGCTCGACGCTGAAGCCGGCGTCCGCCATCGTCTCGCATAGCCACGCGGCCGCGCGTTCCTCCTCGAAGCCAAGCTCCGGATGCGCATGGATCCGGTGGCTGAGATCGATCAAGGTCCGTTCCGACTGTTTGAACCGTTCCCGCGCTCCCGCCTTGGGGTCCATGGGCCGCTCCTTTCGCCGATTCGATTGACGTATGCCGTTTTGCCGTCCCAATCTTCCACATTACGGGATTTCGCCCAAGCCCTTGAATAACGCCCCGCGCGGCGGCTATGCGTGGGAGCATTATGGCCAAATGCGATCTGTGCGAATTGAAGGAATACACTCCGTGGTACGCGAGTTTCACCCAGCCGTTCCATTTCGCGATTCTCGATTGCGATTCGTGCGACACGCCCATGGCGGTGTTGCGAGAGCATCGCGTTGAGCTCGCCGACCAGGAACGCGCATTCATCGTCGAGGCGCTCTCGCTGGTCGCGCGCGCCAAATATGGCGAGGGCGAATTCATTATCGACCAGGTGATGCGGCAAATTCCGGATCATTTCCACATGCACGCGCGGCCGACGCGCTTTCGCGGCTGGTGACGGCGGCGCGCCGGATAAATCGCGGCGCATGGGCGGATTTGGGCATAGATCAGCACGTCTTCGCCCGCTTGGAACCTACAGGCTTCTTGTGGTATGAGGCCCTTATCCGAAGGGACGCGGGCCGGGGGGTCGTTATTCGCGTTGCTTGGGGACCATAAGTACTCCTGTCGGAGGTCTTCGGGGGAAATGGCAGTCGGGACGGTCAAATGGTTCAGCCCCAAAAAGGGCTATGGCTTCATCACGATGGATGATGGCCAGGAAGTCTTCGTTCATTACAGCGCGATCGACGGCAATGGCTTTCGATCCCTCGAGCAGGGCGAACACGTGCAATTCGACGTTGCGCAAGGCCCAAAGGGGCTGCAAGCGGCGAAGGTGCTGCGGACCAACGGCAACGCGCCGACCTAGCCGCCGGGCGGCTCGCGTATCGTCAGGCGGCGATTCGGCACGCTTGAGTTTAAGCGGCGGGCGCCGCCGACTAAAATAGCCGGTCGATGCGGTGCGGGAACGACGAACGGCCGGGCGGGAGTTGGCTGCCTTGCGGCGTTGAAGAATGCTCCGCGCGGTTGGTCGTTGTGGCGCTGTGCGGCGTTGCGCTGGCGATTCGCCTCTACCTGAGCCTCACCAGTTATTGCATCTCCGGCGACGGCGTCGCTTATCTCGCGATGGCGCGGGATTTCGCCGCCGGTCTTCCGCGGCAGGGGCTGGCGCAGGTCTTTTCTCCGCTCTATCCCCTGTTGATTGCGGCCGCCCATCTGGCGATTCCCCACTGGGAGATGGCCGGGAATCTGGTCTCGGCCGCGATGGGCACGG
>DAHZDR010000139.1 GCA_027403435.1 Deltaproteobacteria bacterium | reverse complement strand
TCGCGAATACGCCGCCGGAGAGCCTGCTTGACGCGCTCAAGCTGCGCCATTACGCCGTCGCCATCGCGGCCCCGCGCGGATTGCCGACCGACCCGCGCGCCTATCTTGCCGATCAGGCGGTGATTATCGCCAACGTGCCGGCGGACGCGCTGTCGCCCGCGGTGGAAACGGCGCTGAACCGCTACGTCGCCGACTACGGCGGCGGACTAATCGTCACCGGCGATTCGCTGCGCGATTCCCGCTTCCATGACACGCCGCTCGAAAAAACCCTGCCGATCAAATTCGCGCCGCAGCCGCCGCCGCCGACGCGCGAGCCGATCGCCGTCTATCTGCTGATCGATCGATCCAATTCAATGAGTTACAACTCGCGCTTTCCGGCCGTGCGCGACGGCGAGCGAATCCGCTACGCCAAAGAGGCCGCCGTGGCCCTGCTCAACCAGCTCGACGACACCGATTACGCCGGCGTAATCGCGTTCGATTCCGAGCCTTACGTGCTCGGCCATCTGAAGCCGCTGGGCGAGGACCGGGCGGAGCTGGTCGGCCGCGTGGAACGGCTGGAGCCGGGCGGCGGCACCGACTTCAAGGCGGCGCTGGAGATCGCCGAGCGCGAAATTCTCGCCACCGGACTGCCGGTGCGCGAGGTGATTCTGCTCACCGACGGCGACACCAACCGCCAGTATCACGACCATGATCAACTGCTGGCCGATTACGCGAAGGAGGGCATTCCGGTCTCGACCATCCGGATCGGCCCGGACCTGGAAAATCTCCGCCTGTTGCAGGATTTCGCCCACGCCACGGGCGGCATCTTCTACCGCGTCGGGGATATCACCAAGCTGCCGCAATTGCTGGTCCATCTGACGCACGAGGCGCAGAACTTCAAGCATCGCGAGCGCACCACGGTCGAGATGGCGGCGCCGAGCGCGATTCTCAACGGAATCGCGCCGGCGGAAGTGCCGACGATGGAGTTTTTCGCGGCCACCGAGACCAAGGAAGGGGCGGAAGTGCCACTGCTGATCCGGAGCCCGGCCAAGACCACGCCGCTGCTGGTGACGTGGCAATATCAGCTTGGCCGCAGCGCCGTGTTCGTCGCGGACCCGGATTCGATCGGGTCGCTGGCGTGGATTCGCTGGGACCGCTATGCGGAATTCTGGTCGCAACTGGTGGATTGGGTGGCGCGGCCGGGCGATTCCGGCCGGTTCACGCTGCGGGTGCGGCCGGCCGCCGACGGCGGATTGACGATCGAAGCCGACGCCGCCGGGGACGCGCCGGTCCCGAGCCTGTATGCGCGGATCACCGGCGCGGGGCGGGCGACCGATATCGCCATGACGCAGGTGGGCGCGGCGCGCTATCGCGGCGCGGCGGCGCCGTTGCCGCGCGGCAAATATCTCGTCACCCTGATGCTGAAAGCCGGCGATACCGAAGAGGTTTTGCTGGAACGGCCAATCGCGGTGGCGGGTTCGGAACCTTCGGACACGGCGGAATTGCGGCTTCGACCGGCTAACCTCGGATTATTGCGCGCAATCGCCACTGATACCGGCGGCGCCTTCGACGCGCCGGTCGCAAAATTGGCGCGTCGCGCCGGCGCGACCGTCGTCAGTTACCGCTCGATCACGCCGATGCTGTTGCCGCTGGCGATGCTCCTGCTGCTCGGCGACGTATTCGTCCGCCGCCGGCTAATCGGAGATTAGAGCGGTCAATCCGCTTTGCCGCCGCGCGCGATCACGCCGCTGACGCGCGGTCACGCCACGATAAACGGCGGGGCAACCCAAAAATGGACCGCAACCGGAACCGTCGCACTGGGGGGAGAGCGTCGAACGGTTCCGGCGCGGTCGGGGCTTCTTGAGCGGCTCAGTTGGCGGCGCGCAATTCTTCGAGCTGCGCCGCGCCCTGCTGCATCCGCCATTCGTCGATCGCCTCGACGTTAAAGCGCCAGTCGCTGCCGATTTTGAAGCCCGGCAACTGGCCCTTTTTGAGCAGGCGGTAGATGGTCGAACGATGTACGCGGAGATAATCTGAAAGCTCGCTGACAGTGAGAACTTTGGCATCGGCCAACATCGCGGGTTTCTTCCTTTTCTGGACCCCCGGTTGAAATCCCTCCGCTTGAGCCTGATTTGCGGCTGGATTAGTCGGGCGGGTTAAGCTGTTTTGCCGTGAGTTACGCATGGTAAGACTGTCCCAATCCAATTAGGCGATTCATCTCGCGACCGTCCGAAACCATCTTGCGCGGCTCATCGCGTTGACGGTTTCTGGATCGGCGCTGGAGAGTTTTCAGCGCCAATCCGAAGTCAGTCCGCTTAATTGATGTTTTCGACGCCCAATCAACTGAACCATTGGCTACATGTTTATAATAATCGCTTTCGCCAATCAAATCATCTTATAGCGATTTTACAAACTTTTATTCATTCTATGGCGTTGTTTGAAACCTTAACGCCACGACCCGTAATTTCCACAGATTCCGGTCGATGACGCTCCACAGCCAACGTCCAATCGAAATGAATACGTCCTTTAAGACGCTCAGTCCCTATTTCGGTTACAAGGATGGCGCCGGGATCCATCTTGAGGCCGCCTGAATTGACGGTATGCCCTTGCGGGCGCAGGCGCTGAGCCGCGACAATGGCGCGTTAAGCCGCGATGCCGATACCGCAGGGAACCTATCGCTACGAAATTCGCCACGCGGGCGCGTTAGCCGCGGTCGAGGAGGATTTCGTCGCCGACGGCGCGATTCGTGGGGTGCGCAGTTCGCCGGAGGGCGGCAATCTCCATACGGTTGAAGGGGAACTTATGGCCGACGGCGCGTTCGTGCGCGTGGCGCTGCGCTATCGGCGCGGGATGTTCAAACGGGACGCGGTTTACGTCGCCGTGGAGGAAACCTTGCGCGGCAGCGTCAGCGCGATGGCGGGCCGCAATGAAGTGCTGGTCAAGCTCGGGCGTTTTCGCGAGATCGACGCCGATTTAGTCGTTTGCCGGGCGCTGATCATCGACCGTACGCGCATGCGCGGCCAGCGGCGCCTCATCGGGCGAGTCGCCGTAATCGACCCGAACACGCTCGTGGCGGCGGCGTTCAAGCAAACTTACAGCCAACAGGATGAAGTTGGGTTGCGTTGGCGCCGCGCAGCGCGGATGGGCGAAAGCGATGAAATCGAACTGGACGCCGAGGGGCGGATCGTGCGGATGCGCGACGGTTGGAGCGTCGAAACCCGGCTCGCCGCCTTCACGCCGGCCGCGCCGGAGTAAGCTTCAGGCGGCGGCTTTTTCGTTCGGCATCTTGCAATCGCCGTCGAAGATCGCGCCCTCGTTAAGCACCAGTTTGGGCGTGCTGATGGTGCATCGCAGCCGCGCGGTCGGCAGCGCTTCGACCCGTTCGCGGGCGATAATCTCGCCGCTCAACGTGCCGGCGATCGTGATGCGGTTGGCGGCGATTCGGGCCGTGACCAGAGCGCCCTGGGCGATCACGAGATCGTCGGCGGTAATTTCGCCCTCGACCTCGCCTTCGATTTTGGCCGGCGCCTTGAAAACGAGTTTGCCGGAAACCTTGGCGCCTTTGCCGATTCGTGAATTGAACGCGCTTTCGTCGAGGACGGCCATCCGAGTGGATCCTTCTTTATGGGTGATTGGACCGCAATGATGACGGGAATGTCCGGGCGGGGCAATCTGATTCGGGCGATTGCGCAAAATTGCCCAGGACCGCATGCGCCGCGCCATGTTATCCTGCGTGATACCGCTCTTTACCGGCGAATTATTGGGGAGGGTGCGCAATGAACAGTGCCTGGCTTGCCGCGCTGGCCGCCGCCGCGGCCATTTTTAGCATGGCGTGTTCGCCCAAGCCGCCGGGGGCTCCGCCCAATACGAGTTCGGCGATGGCCGCGGCGGCGCCGCCCGGAAGCGCTCCGGGCGACTCGGGCGTCTATGGATTTTCCGGCGCGAAAGTCGCGGACGGCAACCCGCAAGGCGTAATCGGCGAATGCATCTGGATTTTCGACCCAGCCGATCACGTGCAAGTCGCGAAGGGCGACTGCGTCGCGGGCGCGCCGGGCGCATTTCGCGTCAAGCTCAAGCCCGGCCGCTATGTGATTCATGGACCAGGCGGGAATCAGCCGATCGAGGTCAAGCCAGGCGGCTGGATCAGGATCGTCTCGCTGGTCGCGCTGCCGATGACGCCGTAGGATACAAACCGGATCGGCGCGGCCACGGGTTTCAGTGGCCGGGAGTCTTCGCGATCCGCTTCGGCGCGGCCAGACGCCCGGCCGGCTGGGGGTGGAATTGAATTGGGCGGGGTCGGCGGCTTAACTTCATAGCAGCGGCGCGCGAATCGGCGCGCGCCCGCAAATCAATCGGCGGATGGGCGTAATGTTCGATTTCAATGGGAAAGTGGCGCTGATCACGGGCGGGACGCGCGGACTGGGACGCGCGATCGCGCTGCAACTGGCGCGCGGCGGCGCGACGATCGCGCTCAATTACCGGCGCGACGAAGCCAGCGCCAAACGCGCGCTCGACGAAGTGCGCGCGCTCGCGCCGCGCTCGATTCTGCTTCGCGCCGACATGGAACAGGACGCCGAAGCGCGCGCGCTGGTCGCGGCGGCGGCGCGGGAATGCGGGCGGCTGGATTTCCTGGTCGTCAACGCGGCGGCGACCGCGTTCAAGCCTTTGCTCGAGGCGAAGCCGCATAATCTGACGCGCACCTTCAATCTGAGCGTGGGCGGATTCGTGGCGGCGGTGCAGGAAGCGAGCCGTTACATGGGCGAGGGCGGCCGGATCGTGATGATCTCGGGAATCGATTCGATTCGCCATCTGCCGGGCCACGGCGTGCTGGGCGCGGCGAAGGCCGCGATGGAGGCGATGGTGCGGGATTTCGCCTTCGAGCTGGGGCGGCGCGCGATCACGGTCAATGGCGTGAACTTCGGGATGGTTGACAGCGATTCGTCGCGGTTGTATTTCGGCGACGATTTTGCGCGCGCAATCGAGGCGACGGCGGCGCGCACCGCGCTGGGCCGGCTGCCCGAACTCGACGAAATCGCGGCGGTGGTGGCGCTGTTGTGCACGCCCGAGGCGCGTTATCTGACCGCGCAGACGCTGATGGTCGATGGCGGACTGGCGCTGTCGTCGCCGCTGGCGCGCTGACGCCGGATCGCCGCCGCAGGGCAATTGGCGCCGCCGCGGGGCAAATCCGCGCGGTCGCGGGGCGATCCGCGCGGTCGCGGGGCGATCCGCGCGGTCGCGGCCGGCCGCCGTTGCCGCTCTCGGCGCGCGTTTAGACGCGGCAGAGCAGGCCGCCGTCAACCGCGACGGCCTCGCCGGTGACGAAACTCGACGCGGGCGAGGCCAGATAGAGCAGCGCGCCGGCGATTTCCTCGGGCTTGAGCAGGCGGCGATAGGGCAGATATTTGACCAGACGTTCGCCGAATTCTCCCGGTGCGAGCGCCGGACTGCCCGGCTCCTCGATCCATCCGCATTCCAGCAGGTTGATACGCAGGTTGCGGCGCGCCCATTCGAGCGCGGCCGCGCGGACGAGGTTGCGGACGGCGCCCTGGGCCGCGCAATAAAGCGCCGCATTGGGCACGCCCCGCTCGGCCATCACGTGGCTGATCGTGACGATCGATCCGCCGCCCCGATTGAGCATCACGCGGCCGACTTCCTGATAAGCCATCCAGACCGACTTGAAGTTCTCGTCCATCACGCGGTCGTAGGCGGAATCGTCGGTCGCCTCGAACGGCGCGTAAAGGGGGGTGTCGAGCGCGGTGACGAGGATATCGAGACCGCCAAGGTCCTTGACGGCGCGATCGGCGGTGGCGGCGAGATCGGCGCGAATGGCCGCGCGCTGCATCCGGACAACGGCCTTGACGCCCGTGGCCTGCGCCGCTTTGGCGGCCAGCCCGAGCGCCTCTTCGGCCCCGACGTCCTGCGCGGCGAGCATCACGTTCGCGCCGGCCTCGGCGAGCGTGATCGCGGCGACGCCGCCGGCCGGATGCTCGGCGCCGATAACCAGGGCGGTTTTGCCGGCGAGCGAAAATTCCCGCAAGCCAGGCGGAAGCGTCTTTTGGTCAGCCATGAGAACCTCGATCGTGAGCGGCGCGCGGGTCAGGCCGGATTGCCGGGAGCGACGCCGGTGGGGATGACGCCGCCGGCCAGACCGCCGCCGTCGATGATGATCAATTCGCCGTTAATGTGGTTGGAGGCCTCGGCGGCCAGAAAGACCGCCAGCGGTCCAACGTCCTCGTCGTTGCCGGGGCGGCCGATCGGAATGAATTTGCCGCCCTTGAAGAATTTCATCATCGCCTCGTTATGGGGAAAGATGCCGGGGACGATGCAATTGGTCTGGATATTGTTTTCGGCGTAGGTCAGCGCGAGCGAGCGGGTAAGCTGGAGCACGGCGCCCTTGGAACAGGCGTACATGTAATTGTGCTTGCCGCCGCGCAGGCCGTAACCGGAAGCGACGTTGATGATTTTGCCGTGGCCGGCCTTGAGCATGTGCGGAATGACGGCGCGGGCGCAAAAGAACTGGCTGGACAGGTTCACGTCCATGCCGCGGCGCCATTCGTCGTCGGTGATTTGGTCGATTGACTTGCCGAAGGAGTCTTCGCCAATGCCGGCGTTGTTGACCATCACGTCAACGCGGCCGAATTCCTTGATCGCCGCCGCGACCATTGCGTTAACCTCCGCGGAGCGGCCGACGTCGGTGGGCACGATCTGGCATTTGCGGCCGGCGGCTTCGACCAGGGCCTTGGTCTCGTTGAGCTGATCGAGGGTGCGCGCGGCGGCGACGATATCGGCGCCGCAATTGGCGAACCGCACCGCCATCGCGCGGTCCAAGCCGCGTCCGCCGCCGGTAATGATGGCGACCTTGCCGTCGAGTTTGAAGCGGTCGAGAATCATGGGACCTCCGCGCGGCGGGCGCGGGCGCCAGCCGTCATCAGATGCCAACATAGCCAGTTAACGGTCCAGCGGAAAAGCCCGCCGCGGGCTGGAGCCAGAGCGGCGGCGGAAGTTTTGACGCCCCGGTCCGCGCCGTTATATCTTTCGATCGAGGTCATTGGCGATCATGACGCTAAAGCTCGAGATGTTTTCGGACTTCATTTGCCCCTTCTGTTACATCGGCTTCGAAGTCGTGCGCAAGCTCAAACCGGAATTCGACTTCGATTTGGCGTGGGCCGGCTTTCAGATCCATCCGGAATGGCCGGCCGAAGGCATGCCGGCGGCGCAATGGCGCAGTGGGATGGATCCGGAAGCGCGCAAGGCGATTTGGACGCGCATCATCGCGATGGGCGAGGCGGCGGGAGTGGCGATGCGGCCGCCGGAAACGCTGACCAATTCGCGGCTGGCGCTGGAGGCGGCGGAATTCGCGCAAACGACCGGGCGGGCCGAGGCGTTCGAGGAACGGGTTTATCGCGCCTACTTTAGCGAGGGGCTGAATATCGGACAGGCCGGAGTGATCGCGGAGCTGGCGGCCGACGCCGGAATCGACGCCGCCGCGATGAGCGAGGCGCTGAAATCGCGCCGCTACGAGCTGACGCTCAAGAATAACGCGCTGGCGGCGCGACAGCGGAGCGTAAGCGGCGTGCCGACGTTTTTCGTCGGCGAATTTTCGATGGTCGGCGCGCAGAGCGAGGACGTAATGCGGATGCTGCTCAGGCGGGCGAGCGAACGGTTCGGAGCGGCGAAATAGGCCGGGCGGCGATGGCGCTCAAGCTCGATTTGCGCGGAATCAAATGTCCGCTCAACTGGGCGCATGCGAAGGTGCGGCTGGAAACCCTGGCGCGCGGCGAAACCCTTGAGCTGATAATCGACGATCCGCGCGGCGTGCGCGACCTTCCGCGGGCGGCCGAAGCGGAGGGTTACGCGGTGATCGCGGCCGAGGCCTGCGCCGAGGGCTGGCGCGTGGCGATCGAGAAATAGCGCGGGGATGATTGGGCCGCCGCTGATGAATTATTCGTCGGACGGGATTTGAACAAACCCTCGAAAGGAACCCGGCTGTGAACGCGGAACAAAAGCAAAAGGTGATGGATCTGCTCGGCCAGGAACATGTTGCGGTGCTGATTACGCAGGGCGAGCAATGGCCGACCGGAACCATGCAGGCGTTCGCCGAGACGGACGAGCTCGATCTCCTTTTCATCATGCGTTCCGGCACGGAGAAGCATCAGAACCTGCTGAAACATCCGAAGGCCACGGTGCTGGTGGATACGCGCGACGTGGGCAAAGTCGCGACCTTCGAGATTACCCGCGCGGCGTTTCAGGGCGAGGCCGGCGAGGTCGCGCGGGAGAGCGCGGAATGGGAGCGCTGCAAGGCGCTTTTCCTCAAGAAAAATCCTTTCGAAGCGCCATTTTTCGGCGCGGAAACGCTTCGGATGATGCGGATTCGGCCGCGGCGGATTTCATACGCGGCGGGACTCCAGGATTCGTTCCGGGTGGAATTGTAAATTCCGCTGGCGCATGCGCCGCGCAATCAAGCCGACATCGCGCCCCGCCGAAGCGGCGGCGGTAATTTTCGCACAAACGGCGGCGGGACGGCCACGGTGAGCGTCGTGCTGAGCGTCGAGCGCGCCGAAGCGGCATCGCCGGGAGAAGCCGGCGGCGGCCAGACGCGGCAATAGCGCGCGCGGCGGCGGGAGCGGGTAGCGCGAAATGCGTTGCGGCCGGCGTTCATCGCGCGCGTAGGCCCGCGCCCGCCCTAATCGTTAGCCAGATACGTCATTGGGAGAGCGTTTGAGCGCGATCAAGGGGTGATCGCGGCGATTTTCATGCGCGCGCTTTGACTGGCGCGGCCGGCGCGCTCACGATCAAGACTCAATCAGCGGATGCCGCGCGCGCGGTTCGAGGGAGGGAGAGTTAGCTTGTGGCTGAATTCGACTACGATCTGGCGGTAATCGGTTCGGGACCGGCCGGCCATCATGCGGCGATTCAGGCGGCCAAGCTGCGCAAGCGCGCGATTATCGTCGAGCGCAATCCGATAATCGGCGGCGTGTGCGTCAACACCGGAACGATTCCGAGCAAGACGATGCGCGAAGCGGTGTTGTATTTGTCGGGGTACCGCGAGCATGCGATATACGGCGAATCGTACCGGGTGAAGGATCGCATCACGTTGCAGGATTTGCTGTTCCGGGTCGAAGGCGTGGTGCGCCATGAAATCGACGTCGCGCGCCATCAGTTGCAGCGCAACGGCGTCGAAGTGGCGTGCGCGGAGGCGTCATTCATCGATCCGCATACGCTGCGGCTGACGATGACCGACGGCGGCGCGCGGCGGACGATCACGGCGGCGCATATCGCGATCGCGGTCGGAACGGCGCCGGCGGTGGATTCCGCGATGCCGCTGGACGGACGCAACGTTTTTACCAGCGACGATATTTTGAAGCTCACCGAATTGCCGCGCACGCTCACGGTGATCGGCGCCGGCGTGATCGGCTGCGAATACGCGAGCATGTTCGCCGCGCTGGACGTGCGGGTGACGCTGATCGACAGCCGCGCGCGGCTGCTGCCCTTCGTTGACGCGGAGATCGCCGAGACCCTCGCCTACCACCTGCGGGAAAAGCGCGTGACGCTGAGACTCGGCGAGCGGGTCACCGGCGTGGAGTTGCTGAATGGCGCCGGCGGTTCGCACGTCGAAGTGAAGCTCGCCAGCGGCAAGCGTATCGCGACGGAAACGGCGCTGTGCAGCATGGGCCGCGCGGGCGCGACGGCGCGGCTCGAGCTCGCGGCGGTGGGAATCGAAACCGATCGGCGCGGGCGGATCGCGGTGAACGAATTTTTCCAGACCGCCGTGCCGCATATCTACGCCGCCGGGGACGTGACCGGCTTTCCGAGCCTGGCGTCAACCTCGGCTGAGCAGGGGCGGGTCGCGGCCTGTCACGCTTTCGGCGCCGGCGTGTCGCACGCGCGCGAGCTGCTGCCCTACGGCATCTATACGATTCCGGAACTGTCGTTCGTCGGCCGCAACGAGGAAGAACTGAGCGAAGCGGGCGTGCCGTATGAAATCGGCAAGGCGCGCTACGGGGAGATCGCGCGCGGCAATATCGCGGGCGCGAGCTTCGGCCTGCTCAAGCTGCTGTTCCATCGCGAGAACCGCGAATTGCTGGGGGTGCACGCGCTGGGCGAAGGCGCGTGCGAGCTGGTGCATATCGGCCAGGCGGTGCTCGCGCTGGGCGGGACGATCGACTACTTCATCAATACGGTTTTCAACTATCCGACGCTGGCGGAATGCTACAAAACGGCGGCGTTCGACGGGATCAACCGGCTGGTGAGCTGAGCGGCGCGGCCGATTAACCCGGCGCCGGCGGATTGCGCCAGGCATGGCGGCGAATCGGCGCGACGGCGCGCGGCCCGGATAATTTAATCGGCGCGCAATGTCAGTCGCGCGGCGGCTGGTTGCATCCCGGATTAACCGGGAGCAGCATTTTATCGTTAACGATCGGATTCCGCGTTGGTTCGAATCGTCAGGTCCAAAACAGACGGCTGGATGGTTGCACGCGCGATCGGCGCGCGGGCGCGGAGGGGAATGAACGCGGTCGCGATTTGATTTCCGCAAAACGATGAGCGGCGCCGGCGCGGCCGCTCGCGAACCGGAGACTGCCGCATGGACAACGCTGATAAGACCGGGGCCATCGCCAACAATCCGCTCGACGGCGAGGAGTTGCGCAAAACCGACGCATACTGGCGCGCCTGCAATTACCTGTGTCTCGGGATGCTCTATTTGCGGGACAATCCGTTGCTGCGCGAGCCGCTGCGGCCCGAACATATCAAGCGCCGCCTGCTGGGCCATTGGGGATCCGATCCCGGCCAGACTTTCGTCTGGACGCATCTGAACCGCCTGATCAAAAAATACGATCTCGACGTGCTCTATATTTCGGGACCGGGGCATGGCGCGCCGGCGACGCTGGCCAACAGTTATCTCGAAGGAGTTTATTCGGAAGTCTATTCCGACCGCAGCGAAGACCTTGAAGGGATGCGCCGGTTCTTCAAGCTGTTCTCGTTTCCGGGCGGAATCGGCAGCCATTGCACGCCGGAAACGCCGGGTTCGATCCATGAGGGCGGCGAACTGGGCTACAGCCTCTCGCATGCGCATGGAGCGGCGTTCGACAATCCGGATTTGATCGCGGTCGCGGTGGTGGGCGACGGCGAGGCGGAAACGGGACCGCTGGCGACCTCGTGGCATTCCAACAAATTCCTCAATCCGGTCCGCGACGGCGCGGTGCTGCCCATCCTGCATTTGAACGGCTACAAAATCGCGAATCCGACGATTCTGGCGAGGATTCCGGCCGACGAACTGGAGCAGCTCTTCCGCGGCTACGGTTACGAACCCCACGTCGTCGCCGGCGACGATCCGCCCAGGATGCATCAGTTGATGGCGGCGACGCTCGAAGATTGCGTGCAGCGGATCCGCGCCATCCAGGCGGAGGCGCGCCGCGCCGACGCAGCGCAGGCTCAACGGCCACGCTGGCCGATGATCATTCTGCGCACGCCCAAGGGTTGGACGGCGCCGAAGGAGATCGACGGCAAGCGGATCGAAGGCTTCTGGCGCGCCCATCAGGTGCCGATAACGGACGTGCCCGCGAACGCGGCACATCTGAAAATCCTCGAAACCTGGATGAGGAGCTATCGGCCTGAGGAATTATTCGACGAAAGCGGCAAGCTGATTGCGGAGCTCAAGGCGCTGGCGCCCGCGCGCCATCGGCGGATCAGCGAGAATCCGCACGCCAATGGCGGATTGCTGCGCAAGCCGCTGCGGATTCCGGATTTCCGCGACTACGCGATCGAGGTCGCGCGGCCCGGCCGCGAGCAGGCGCAGAATACCTACATCGCGGGCCAGTTCCTGCGCGACGTGATGCGCGAAAATATGCATAATTTCCGCGTCTTCGGCCCGGACGAAACCGCGTCCAACCGCTTGCAGGCGATATACGAGGCGTCGAAAAAAACCTGGCTCGGCGAATATCTGCCAGAGGATCGGGACGGCGGCGAGCTCGCGCGCAACGGCCGCGTCATGGAAATGCTGAGCGAGCATACGCTGGAAGGCTGGCTCGAAGGCTACCTGCTGACCGGCCGCCACGGCCTGTTTTCGACCTACGAGGCCTTCGCGCACATTATCGATTCAATGGTGAATCAGCACGCCAAGTGGCTGGAGAAATGCCGGAACGAAGTCACCTGGAGGGCGCCGATCTCCTCGCTCAATATACTGATTAGTTCGACCGTCTGGCGCCAGGATCACAACGGTTTTACTCATCAGGATCCCGGCTTTATCGACGTTGTGACGAACAAAAGTCCAAGCGTGACGCGTATCTATTTGCCGCCCGACGCCAATTGCCTGCTGAGCGTGGCCGATCACTGTCTGCGCAGCCTGAACTACGTGAACGTCATCGTCGCCGACAAGGAGCCGCATCCGCAGTTCCTTTCGATGGACGCCGCGGTCAAGCATTGCACGAAGGGCGTCGGACTATGGGACTGGGCCTCGACCGATCAAGGCGTCGCGCCGGAAGTCGTGATGGCGAGCGCCGGCGACGTGGCGACGATCGAGGCGCTTGCGGCCACGGCGATCCTGCGCGAG
>DAHZDR010000135.1 GCA_027403435.1 Deltaproteobacteria bacterium | reverse complement strand
TCTTATGCACGGCGACGCCATCGTCCGCCGGCGCGGCCGCGCGATTCTCCGGCGCCCAGACTTCGACGCGGTCGCCCGCCGCCGCCAGTCCGCGCGCGACGCTCCGCGTATAGTCGCCGACGCCGCCCCGTGTCGGCGGATACTCTCCGGTGATTATCCGCCAATGAATCGCCGGCGGCGCCGATACCGAATCATTCATGCGCGCCGCCGTCGCTCGGCCGCGGCCGCGTAAATTTCCAGGCATCGCCGCACCACCCGCGGCCAGGTGAATTCCTCGATCACCCGCCGCCGTCCCGCCGCGCCCATCGCGGCGGCTTCGGCGGGATGCTCCCGCAGCCACGCAATCCGCTCGCCCAGGGCGGCCGGATCGTTGGGCGGCGCGATGAGTCCGGTCACGCCGTCCTCGACGATTTCCGGCAGGCTGGCGACGCGCGTGCAAATCGCCGGAGCGCCGCAGGCCATCCCTTCGAGCAGCGTCTGGCCGAGCAGTTCGGGCACGAGGGTTTCGCTCCCGTAACGATCTCGATAAACGCTCGGCAGCACGACGCAAAGCGCTCGCCGGTACGCCTCGATCAGCGCGGCGTCGTCGCAGTCGTGGCGGAAGGCGACGCGCTTGCCAGCGGCCAATCGGCGCAGATCGGCCAGATAGCGTTGGTCGGCGGCCCGGCCGACGATCCACAACTCGTCTTCGGGCGCGGCTGACTCGATCAGATAGTCGATTCCCTTGTGCGGCAGTATCCGCCCGGCGTACATCACGGCGCCGATTCGTTCGGTCGCTTCGCCGGGAGAGAATTTTTCGGTATCGACGCCGCCGAGAATCACATGCGCCGAAGGGTCGTCGGCATGGCCGCTCAGGCGGCGGCTGTATTCGCTCAGATGCAGATGGCCGTGGAACCAGCGGTCGGTCGGAAACCACGCCGAAAGGTCCCATCCGCCGCCGCCGAGGTCGGTGACGAAGACCTGCCGTCCGGCGATCCGCGAGGCGATCGCGGCGACGCTCGCGGCCAGCAGATGGCGCTGATGGCAATGGACGACATCGGCGCCGCGCAGCGCCGCGAGCATCCCAAGCGCGATCGGATTGGAGCGCTGGCCGCGCACATGCCAGGGCCGGCCGATCACGCGGATTTCGAGATTGCCGATCCGTTCGCGCCGTGAGCGATCGCCGAAGGCGATCAGCACGGTTTCGACCTCATCCGCCATATGGCGCGCGAGTTCGAGCGCGTAGCGTTCGCCGCCGCCCCATACGCCGTCCGCGCCGAACGTCGCCGGCGTTAGATGCGCCACCCGCATCAGATGACGCCCATACAAGCCGCCGAAGCTATTTCAGCATCTCGAGTTCGAAGTTCAGAAACCACGCCGGGAACAGCCACGCCCATCGCCGTTCAAAAGCTCGCGGATAGCGATTCGCCATGCGCCAAATCAGTTTATTTACCAGCGTTGGATGAAAGATGATTTGCGCCGGCGTTCGTCATCTCGATCCGTCCTGCGGCTTTGGCCACAGCATCCGCGCAACCCGCCTTACGTTATGCCGGCGAAAAATCCGCCCGATA
>DAHZDR010000115.1 GCA_027403435.1 Deltaproteobacteria bacterium | reverse complement strand
CGCGCTGGCCGCCGCCCTGATTGCGGCCTGCGTCCTGGTTCCGTCCGCCCATGCGGCCCGCGCGCGGGCGGACCGGCCCGCCCTGGAGCTGGCGCAGGACGGCGCGGGCGGCGGCGGGGGCGAGGTTTCTCCCGCGCAAATCGGACAATACGTCGCCGTGTACCAGGCGATGCGGCATAATCGATCGCTCACGGTCGCGCAGGCCGCGCAAGGTCAAGGCCTTACGCTCGACCAGTTCCGCGCCCTGGAACTCAAAATCGAACGTGACGACGCGGCCCGCGAACAGGCGCGTGACGAGCTTCAGTCAGCCGCGGCCGGAAAGAAATAGGACGACGGTTCCCGATACGCGAACGCGGCGGAAAGGCCTGCGCCCGTTCCGCCGCGCCGTGTGCGAGAGTTGCGTAACTTTACTTGGTGACCGAACTCGAGAAGGCCGCCTCAAGCCGCGCCACCGAGTCGTCCGCGCGGCGCGCCGAATCCGCCGACTGCGCGGCGCCCGCGTCCGCCTGCTGAGCGGCCGCCTGGGCCTGCTGCGACGCGGTTTCGGCGCTCTGGGCGGCGCTGTTGGCGCTGCTGGCGTCGGATTGCGCTTTCTGCTTGGCCGCGGCGATTTTCGCGCCGTTTGCGCATCCGGCGGCAAAAGCGACCACCAACCCGACCGCGGCATATTTCGTCAATTTATTCATCCTAACGCACCTCCTCGCTGGCCGATCGCCTGACCGGCCGCCGTTTGCGATAATAATTAAATCGATACCACAGGACGCATCGAATAGGTACGAGAATAGTGGCAAATCAACTCCGCTGAAGCAAGCAACCGCGCGCCCGGCGAAACTCAGCGCGCGCTTCGGCGGTTGCAACCGAGCGCTTCGGCGGTTGCATAAGTTGACATTGCGCGCGGCCCGCGATTTAAGTTTGGACGGTCCCGCGCGCGGCGCAAGTTGTTAGTGCGCGCGCCGGCCGGTCGATTTTGCGATGGCCCGCGCGAGGATAAGCGGGGAATAATCTTCTTCAGGACGTCGTTGGCGGGCGTTGGCGCCTGACGCGTTTCACACGGAAGCAAGCGTGGCAATTATCCGGCTCAAGCCCAGCGATAGCGGTCCTCGAGCGAACAAACTCGTCATTCGCGCGGCGACCAGTCAGGATTTGCCGGCGATTTTCGAAATCGAACGGCTCGCTTTCGCCCATCCGTGGAGTTTCGATTCGTTCGTGCGCGAGCTGTCGCTGCCATTTTCGCTGACGCTGGCGGCCTTCGTCGGACCGTCCGCGCGCGCGACGCTGGCGGGCTATCTATGCCGCTGGCTGGTGGCGGACGAATGCCACATCCTCAACGTCGCGGTGCATCCGGAGCGCCGCCGAGAGGGGATCGCGGAGCGGCTGATGGGCGAGGCGGTAGTCGAAGCAATCGCGAAAAAGGCGGTGATCGCCACGCTCGAAGTGCGCCGGAGCAATCTCGCGGCGCGCGGGCTATACCGCAAGTTCCAATTTGAAGAACGCCGTTTGCGCAGGAATTACTATGGTCCCGGCGAGGACGCCATCGTGATGGAATTGAAGCTCTAGGCGCGGTTCGCTGGCCATGTTCAAACACGGTTCGGGAATTGCGCATTTACGCGGGGTTACAGTTCCGCCAAATTTGTGCAATAATCATGCACGCGTTCAGGCGAATCGGAAACTCCGCGGTCAACCGTCGGCCGAGGCCGCTCCGAAATCGGATGCCTTGCGCATGCACAAATGAATTTGACGTTCAAAAAGGGTGAAAAGGTCGTTTACCCTGCGCATGGTGTCGCCGTTATCGAGGATATCCAGAGCCGGGTGATTTCCGGCACGGAACGCCGCTTCTATATGCTACGGATTCTCGGCACGGAAAAGATGACCATTATGATTCCGACCGAAAACGTCGAGGCGGTCGGACTGCGGCGCGTGATTGGCAAGGATACTGTCACTAAAATCTACAAGATTTTGCGCGAGCGCAAAGTCGAGAGCGACTCCCAGACCTGGAACCGGCGGTATCGCGAATACACCGAAAAGATCAAAACCGGCTCGCCGCTCGAAATCGCCAGCGTGCTGCGCGACCTGCTGGTGCTCAAGGGCGATAAGGAACTGTCGTTTGGCGAACGCAAAATGCTCGATACGGCGCGCAGTCTGTTGGTCAAGGAGCTTTCGATCGCCAAAGCCCATCCGGAAGAAAAGATCATGGAGGAGTTGAAGACGATCTTCGCCAATTGAGGAGCTCTGTGGGATGAGCTTTCCGGGCGCTTGACGGCAAAGGGATCGGCCACGCGGCCGGTCCTTTTTGCGTTTTGGGCGCCCCGTCCGCGGCCGCGCGGCGCCATCGGCGGGCGCGGCCGAACGAGGCGGCGGTGGGCCGCGACGACGACGGCATTCAGATTGTAAAACGGCTTTTCACGATGCAAGCATCGGCAATTATCGTCGCCGCCGGCAACGGCGCCCGGCTCGGCCAGGCGACGCCCAAGGCGTTCGTTCCGCTGGGTGGGATGCCCCTGCTGCGCTACTCGCTCGCGAGCGTCGCGCGGGTCGCGGCGATCGGCGAGGTGGTGGTGACGGTACCGTCCGGGATGGAGCCGGCGGCGCGCGCCGAAGTTGCCGCGGCCGGCCTGACGCTTCCAGTCAAGCTCACTCCCGGCGGCGCGCAACGGCAGGATTCGGTGCGCATCGCGCTCGCCTTGACCAGCGCGTTGGCGGAAATCGTGGTGGTGCATGACGCGGCGCGGCCGTTCGCCGCGCCGGCCAGTTTCACGGCCGCGATCGAAACGGCGGCGCGCGTCGGCGGCGCGAT
>DAHZDR010000105.1 GCA_027403435.1 Deltaproteobacteria bacterium | reverse complement strand
GCGAGGATTTCCTGTAGCGGACCGCCGATCTGCTGCGGATATTTGCGCCGCGCCGGAGTCGCCATGTCCTTCACGATAGCGCTTCGCCGCCGCGCCCGCGACCAGCCCGCGTAACGTTCCGGTCACACGGATGAAACTTTATGCCCAGCCGTTCGGCGTGCCGCAACACTCGTCCGCCGGCCTGCGCGAGCCATTTCGGCGGTCTCGCGCGGGACGCGCCAAAAGCTCGCAGAGGCCGATAAACGCTTAATTTTGACATTAGAAAAGCTAATCATTAACGCCAATGGAAAGAATCGAAACTGAAACAGGCGAAGATTTATGCAAAAATTATCAACAACCTGATATAGTGTTATCAACAAGTTGTTCCATACCACCTGTAGGGCTATAAGCTTGACAGATACGCGCCCCCGGAATAATTCCGACCTGTCGGAATCGTGGTCCAAGATTTAGCGGCAGCGATGCGAGGAGAAAACGCGGGGCGGTGGTTGTGGGAGAATTGAGTCATGGCGCAAAGTAGCGAAAAACCTGAACGGCACCTGATCGATAATTCGGCCAAGCCGCCCGAGGGCGCGCGCAAGCGCGCCGCCGGCGTCGTGATCGAGCGTTACTTCACCCGGCCCGGCGTCGATCCGATGGCGCAGGTCGAATGGGACCTGCGCGCCGCCGTGATTGCCGGCGAGGACGGCCGCGTGGTCTTCGAACAGCGCGACGTCGAAGTCCCCCGCGCCTGGTCGCAGACCGCGACCAACGTCGTCGTTTCGAAATATTTTCGCGGCCCGCTCGGCAGTCCGCGCCGCGAAACCAGCGTGCGCCAGTTGATCGACCGCGTCGTCGAGACGATCGCCGCCTGGGGCGAACGCCAGAATTATTTCGCCGGCGACGCCGCCGCGCGCGACACCTTCAAGGCCGAACTCACCTGGCTGCTCATCAACCAGATGGCCTCGTTCAACAGCCCGGTCTGGTTCAACGTCGGAATCGAGCCGCGTCCGCAATGTTCGGCCTGCTTCATCCTGAAGGTCGATGACAACATGGACTCGATTCTGAACTGGTACCGCAACGAAGGCATGATCTTCAAAGGCGGCTCCGGCTCGGGCGTGAATCTTTCCGCGCTGCGCTCCTGCCGCGAAAAGCTGTCGGCCGGCGGCGCCGCCTCGGGACCGCTGTCGTTCATGAAGGCGGCCGACGCCTCGGCCGGCGTGATCAAGTCGGGCGGCAAGACCCGCCGCGCGGCCAAGATGGTCGTGCTCAACGCCGAGCATCCCGATATCAAGGAATTCATCACCTGCAAGGTCGATGAGGAAAAGAAGGCGTGGGCGCTAATCGACGCCGGCTACGACGGCTCGCTCGACGGTCCCGCCTACGGCTCGGTGTTTTTCCAGAACGCCAACAATTCCGTGCGCGCGACCGACGAATTGATGCGCGCGGTGGTCAACGACGGCGTCTGGCGCACCCATTACGTGACCAACGGCGCGGTCGCCGACGAATATCGCGCGCGCGACCTGATGCGCATGATCGCCGAAGCCGCATGGGCCTGCGGCGACCCCGGGATGCAGTTCGACGACACCATCAACTCGTGGCATACCTGCCCCAACTCCGGCCGCATCAACGCCTCGAATCCGTGCAGCGAGTACATGCATCTGGATAATTCCGCGTGCAACCTCGCTTCGCTCAACCTGCTCAGTTTCCTCGACGATTCGGGAACCTTCGACGTGCGCGCCTTTCGCCACGCCGTCGATGTGATGATCACCGCGCAGGATATCCTGGTCGATAATTCGTCGTATCCGACCGACGAAATCGCGAAAAACGCCCACGCCTTCCGCGAACTCGGCCTCGGCTACGCCAATCTCGGCGCCACCCTGATGGCGCTCGGGATGCCTTACGATTCCGACCAGGGCCGCGCCTACGCCGGCGCGATCACCGCGCTGATGACCGGCGAAGCCTATCTGCAATCGGCGCGCATCGCCGAGGCGATGGGCCCGTTCGAGGGCTACGCGCAAAATCGCGAGCCGACGCTGCGCGTCATCGAGCGCCATCGCAACTGCGCCCGCGAACTCAAGTCCGAATACGTGCCGCTCGATCTGCTGAGCGCCGCGCGCGAGGCCTGGGACGACGCCCTGCGCCTGGGCCAGACCGCCGGCGTCCGCAATTCGCAGGCGACCGTAATCGCGCCCACCGGCACCATCGCCTTCATGATGGATTGCGACACCACCGGCGTCGAACCCGATATCGCGCTGGTCAAGTACAAAAAACTGGTCGGCGGCGGGATGCTCAAAATCACCAACAACGCCGTGCCGCGCGCGCTCAAGCGGCTCGGCTACGACTCGAAAGAGATTCAGGAAATCGTCGAATATCTCGACGATCATGAAACTATCGAAGGCGCGCCGCAACTCGCCGACGCCCATCTCGCCGTTTTCGATTGCGCCTTCAAGCCGCGCGCCGGCTCGCGCACGATTCACTACATGGGCCATCTCAAGATGATGGGCGCGGTGCAGCCGTTCATCTCCGGCGCCATCTCCAAAACCATCAACATGCCCGCCGACGCCACCGTTGACGAAGTCGCCGAGGCCTATCTCACCGCGTGGCGGCTCGGACTCAAGGCGGTCGCGATTTACCGCGACGGCTCCAAGCGGATCCAGCCGCTCAACACCGGCGCCAAGGCCCCCGAGGCGACGCGCGCGGCGCAGGCGGCGGCGCCCGCCGACGAAGCCCGCCCGCCGCGGCGCAAGCTCCCCGACGAACGCAAGTCGATTACCCACAAGTTCGATATCGCCGGCCACGAAGGTTACCTCACTGTCGGGATGTACGAGGACGGCGCGCCCGGCGAAATCTTCGTCTCGATGTCCAAGCAGGGCTCGACCATCTCGGGCCTGATGGACTCCTTCGCGACCGCGATTTCCTACGCCCTGCAATACGGCGTGCCGCTGCAATTCCTGGTCGATAAGTTCGCCCACATGCGCTTCGAGCCGTCGGGCTTCACCAAGAATCCGCGGATTCCGTTCGCCAAGTCGATTGTCGATTACCTGTTCCGCTGGATGGCCTCGAAGTTCCTCGACGAACAGGCGCGCCAGGAAGTCGGCGTAATCAATCCCGTTGCCGCCGTAACGGCCGAGACCGCGCCGAAACCCGCGGCCGCCGCCCCGGCGATTGTCCGGATCGAAGGCAAGGATTCCGGGATGCGTCAGGCGTTCATCAATCAGGCCGACGCCCCGCCGTGTCCCGATTGCGGCAGCATCATGGTGCGCAACGGCGCCTGCTACAAATGCATGAATTGCGGCGCCACCAGCGGCTGCTCCTGAGGCGGCGGAGGACGAGCGGATGGAGCCGGCGAAAGCCCCTCACGGAACGATCCGGGCGCGCGCGATCCTCGAACGCTCGCGCGATTTCGCCGCGCTCCGCAGCCGCGGCCATCATCTGATCAACGGCGCGACCCTCACCTGCGCCAGCGACCTGCCGTGGCAAATCCAGATGCGTTGCGCGCGATGCCGGGAAATTTTCTGGTTCGACAATCTGACGTGGAGCGCGGGCGGCGCCGATCGCTGGCGGCTCAGCCCCGAATCGCGCTCCGCGGCCGCGGTCGGATGCGCCGAAATCGCGGCGAATCTGGCGATCGCGGACGGACGGCAGGCGGCGTTCGCGCCGGCGCGCGGCCAGCGCTGAACGAAATCGAATTGCGAGTTTGCGATGCGGCGGGGATGCGAAGGAGATGGCCCCGGAGAGGCGGAGCGGCGGACGGACGAATTTTTTTGATGGCGCGGGCGGATGCGGGTGTTGGGCGGAAAGCTTCTCCGGGGCTGCGGTTGATTGGCTTTGAGAACGGGCGCGCGGCCCGTTCTCGCCAGATGTGTGGCGGGGTGGCGGATGCGGGGATGGCAGGGGGGCGGGAGTCGCTCCCGACCCCCTAATTATTCC
>DAHZDR010000084.1 GCA_027403435.1 Deltaproteobacteria bacterium | reverse complement strand
CTCGCGCGCGCCGGAATTACCGAACCCGGGCGCAAAGCCAAATCATTGACCAGCCTCGCCAACCCGGAAATCGATTGGTCGCGGCTGGCTGCCGGGATGGGCGTGCCGACGGTGCGCGTCGAAACCGCCGAAGAGCTGGTCAAACAACTCGAACGGGCGCTCGCCGAGCGTGGTCCGAATCTGATCGAAATGCTGATTTAGGATTCCGTCCCGTCAGATAACTTGACGATTGAATGACGGCGGCCGGTTGGCGCGCGCCACGCTAGCCAATCGCGCGGAAGAGCCGTTCGAGCGCCGCCGGCAGTTCGGCGATCGTCGCGATTCGATGCGTATGCTCGACGCGCGCGCCGACGCCGATAAAATGTGTGCCGGCGGCTTCAGCCGCAATCCGATCGGTCTCGCTGTCGCCGACGTAAACCGCCCGTCGCGCGCCGGCTCCGGCCCGCTCGAGACATAGCTCGACGATATCGGGCGCGGGCTTCGGCCGCACCGCGTCGCGCGCGCTCGCCACCGCGTCGAAAATTCCGCCCAGACCGAGAAAATCAATCAGCGCCGGAATCGTCGCCGACCGATTCGTCGCCAGGCCCAGCCGATAGCGCCGTTTCAACCCGGCCAGAAACGGCCGCAACTCAAGCGACGGACGCAGCAATGCGAAAAACGGCGTGGAGTCCATCCCGCGCGCCGCCGCGCGCATCCGCGCGCTTTTCTCCTGGTCGCCGCGCGCGCGCAATTCAAAGACCTGCGGCGCGGCCATGAAAACCCCCGCGCGCTCCTCCGCCGGACTCATCGGCGGCTCGCCGATCGCCGCGAAAATCGCGTTGTAATAAGCGGTGTTGGATTCGGTGGAATCGAACAGCACGCCGTCGGCGTCGAAAATCACCAGATCGATCATCGCGGCGGAAGCGGCGGCGCGCCGGGCATGAATGCGCGGCGCTGGAACGAAACGGCGCGACCGGAGGTTGTTCCGCGGCGGCGCGGTTGGCTGGTTGGCGTCATCGTGGAGCAAGTGTAGCCCGGCCGCGCGGCGATGCCAAATAATTCCATAACCGGTGGAACGCCGACTCGATCCGATTACCCATGCCCATCAGGCTTGAGGCCTAGCCACCGATCCGAGAGCGCCTTACCGCCCAACCACTCGATGGGGCTAGTTTGAGTTTGTCCGCCGGTGGTGGGTTAGGCGATGTCGAAACCTATAGAGCATGGATACCGCGACCGGTTGCGGCAGAAGGCTCACCTATGCCCCGGTGTACGAAATGCTCAAGTATCGTGGATCAGAGCGCCAAGTTCTGCGCGAATTGCGGGAATCCCCTTCTTCGCCAAGGGACCGAGCCGAAGACGGCCGAACAACCCCGGCGCTGCGCGCGCTGCCAGCGGCGCCTGGCGGACGGGTTCTTTCCCGCACGGTGGGCGAAAAAATGCCAGCGATGTTCTGATGAGGAGTTAAAGTCGTCTCTGCTCCACCTGCTAGTGTCACGTCCGTGAATTAAGTGTAGCAGTTGTTCGTCTACCCAGCATGGGCGTAAAGCGGAGCTGGGTGGAAATAAGCGAAACAGATCGGGCGGAACTGGAAGCATGGCTGCGAGCGCAAACCATTGCGGGAGCA
>DAHZDR010000062.1 GCA_027403435.1 Deltaproteobacteria bacterium | reverse complement strand
TTACCGGAATCACTTTGTATTCCCAGCCCAGCTCTTCGAGCAGGATGGTTACTTTGTAGCCATTGGGCGTGGTCCAGAAATAAACGTCAATCATTAGCTGCTCCTCGGTTACGGCGCGGGACGCCGTGTGGCGTGAACCTGATTGAATCTGGCGCGCGCGGACGGCGCCGCGCAAGGCAGTGGATTACCGGCGAGGCCGGCTATTCGCGCGCGGCGCGCCCGCAATGGCGTCGAACATGCTCCCCATCGATCCTTCTCAGGTCTATTTTGAATGAATTTCCGCCTATGCGGCGCGTGGCGAATCGGCCGATTCGCCCGTTCGCGCTTGCGCCGCCGCCAGCAATTCGTTGAAAACGTCTTCGGCGAATCCGCGCATCCGCTCCACGTCCGGCATCAGGCGCGGCTCGGCCATCATGCCGAAGGTCAGCATCTGGTTGTAACTTATGATCGCGACGTTGTAGCCGAGATTCGCGCCGAGCGGGACCAACCCCACCATTTCGATCAGCTTGCGCCCGGCGAGATAGAGCGGCGTCTGCGCGCCAGGCACGTTGGTCGCGATAAAATTGATTCCCGGCGGCGCCAACGGCGCGATCCGCGCCAGCCGCGGCGCGAGTCCGCCGAGCTGCGCCGCCGCGTCGATGGCGGTTGTTCCGATCCGCGAGATCACGCCCAGCAAAAACGGCGCGATCAGATCGCTCGCGCCGATCATCCGTGCGAGCGCCCGCGCGTCGCCGGCGTGCTTGATTCGACTGGTTTCGCGAATCACCGCATGCAGGCGCGCGACCGCGTCCATCGGCGCCGACGGCAGCTCCGGGAACATCATGGAGACGCGATTGCCCAGCGTTCCGCTTTCGCCGTCGCGGCGCACATTGACGGGGCATCCGATCCTGAGCGGAGCGTGATCCATGCGCATGCCATGCGCCGCCATGTAGCGCGCCGCGGCTTCGCTCAATATCGCCAGTACGACGTCGTTGACCGTCCCGCCCAAAGCATTGCGAATTGAGCGCAGGTCGGCAAACGGCGCCTTGAGCCAGGCCAGCGAACGCGCGGGGCCGACCAGCGCGGCGTTCCACGGCGCCGCCACGATCCGCCGGCCGATCATCGCGGCCAGCTTGGCGGCGAAGCTGGCGATCGTTGCGGCGCGCTCCAAGGCCGCCCGCGGCGCGTCCATCCTTGCGGCGAGCTGGCGCGCTTCATTCAACCGGCCCTTCGTCCAGTCGAACAACGCGCTGGCGAGACTGCGCAACGCGCCCGGCAGCGGCGGCGGCCGCCAGGGAATTTCCGGCGGTTCCGGCGGCGGCGCGTCCGCGCGAAAATCCAGCGACACCGTCATCAGCTCCATCCCTGAAACGCCATCGACGAGACAGTGATGCGCTTTCCAGACGATTGCCGAGCGATTGCCGGCGAGCCCTTGGAACAGATGCATTTCCCATAGCGGCTGGTTCCGATCGAGCATCGGCTCAAAGGCCGACATCGCCGCGCGCAGGAACGTCTGATCGTCCGCGCCGTCGGGCAGGCGGTGCGGTTTCAGGTGCTTGCGCAAGTCGAAGCCGGGGTCGTCCTCGAGCGTCGCGTGAGCCAGATTCAGCGGGGTAAACACGAGGCGCTGCCGATAGCGCGGCAGCAGATGCATCCGCCGCATCATATGTGCGAGGAGTTCGTCGTAATCGATCGGAGCGTCGAAAATATTGAGCGCGCCGATATGCAGCGGGCCGCTTCGCGATTCCGCATAGATGAACGACGCGTCCTGCGCGCTCATGCGATGGGACAGTTTGACTGTCGGTTTGTTAGCCCCGGCCATCCGCCAGACTCCTCGGAAGCGATGTCGTCAGCCGCCAGTCAGCCAAGGATGCGCCGGCGGCGGCCAAACGGTCAAACCTCCGGATGACGCCGGCGCAGTGATGACGTTCCATGGCGCGCGGTGATGCGCCCGCGCCGGAGCCGGCGCCAGCCGCGTCAATGCTTGCCGCCGCTTTTGCCGCGGCACTACAATCGTCGCGGGAGCGGCGCGGCTCCCGCCGGTTCCCGCACAATCGGCATCCGCGAGAGCTATGCGTGGCGCGCTTCGCCACGACGGAGACGATCATGGCCAAGGCGCACAAGAGCAACGGCACGGCAGGGTTTCCCAAGGATTTGAAATTCGGCAATGGGCGCAGCGTTCTGGTGCGACTGATCGAACCTGACGACGAGGCGAAGATTCTGGCCTTCGCGCGGTCTTTGCCGCACGACGATCTGCTCTTCCTGCGCACCGACATTACTGAGCCGGAGGTGGTCGAAGATTGGCTAAACAATGTCCACAAAGGCAATACCGCGACGGTTATCGCCGAAGCTGGCGGCCAGATTGTCGGCTACGGCAGCGTCCATTCGGATCAGGCGCGATGGACGCGGCGGGTCGGCGAAATTCGCGTGCAGGTCACGCCGTCCTATCGCGGCAGCGGCCTTGGCCGTCATCTGGCCGCTGAAATCTTCAAAATCGGCCAATCGCGCGGCCTGAAGAAAATGGCCGCCATGATGACGCCGGATCAGGCCGGCGCCCGCGCCGCTTTCGACAAGCTGGGCTTTCAGGTGGAAGCGTTGCTGCAGGATTGGGTGATCGATCGTGACGGCCATCCGCGCGACCTGCTGATTATGAGCTACGATCTCGAAGGGCTGAACGATCGGATTAGCGTCTGAACGATTGATTCCACACGCTTGGCCCGACGCAAGCCGAAGCTTGGCGACGGGGGCTGATTGAACTACGCAACGCCGCCGAAACGGCCGCGTTCGCACGCTTGCGGCTTGCAAAGTCTCCGTCACGTATGAGAAAGCTTCCGCGCCGCCGCCCATTTCGCTGGTTCGCGCATTTGGTTAAAGTGACGTTAAGATCGAGTCCCGGACGCGTCGCGCGACAAGGTTTATTCGATGAGTCGAAACGATGGCGGAACCAACCTCTCGTTCATGGACCTGCTGCGGGAGTTCCGTATCGTGCGCGAAGTCGCGGTCTTTGCCCATAACGCCTGGGCGTGGCCGGTTGCTCGTCCGGCCGAAAATAAACGGTCGATTTTGCTGATTCCCGGTTTCCTGGCCGGCGACGCCACGCTCTACCCATTCGCCGATTGGCTCCGCGCCCGCGGCCATCAGGTCTATTTCTCCGGCATCCTCGCCAATGCCAACTGCCCGGTGCGCGCGCTTGAGCGTCTTGGCCGGATTCTGCGGGATCGAGCGGCCCGATCGGGCGGTAAAATGGTCGTGATCGGCCATAGCTTAGGCGGGATCTATGCCCGCGAGCTCGCCCGGCGGTTCCCCGAATTAATTGACCAGGTGATTCTGCTCGGTTCGCCGGTCCAGGATCCCCACAAACATGCAAATCCATTTATAAAGATGCTGGCGCTGTTTACGCTGCGCATAAATGAGACAGGATGCCATTGTCCGCCCGACCGCCTGTCCACGGTATGCGGCGTGCATTGCGGCGAGCCGCCGCCGGGCGTCAGGGAAACGCTGATTTATTCGAAGAGCGACGGCGTCGTCGATTGGGAAAGCTGTATTGAGGCAGGCGACGACGTGGAAGCGTTCGAAGTCCACTCGACCCATTGCGGCATCCCGTACAACATGGACACGCTGCGCATTATCCGCAAGCGCATCGAGCACGGCGCGGAAGCTGACGACGCTGCGGCGATCCGCGCCGCGCGGGCCCGGATGCAATCCTCCTGAGCGCCTTACGATCTCCCTCGCCGCGCCCAATCGACCCAGTCAGAGGGTTCCAACAGCGATTTAAACCTCAACCAGATCGCCATGTGGAGCGAACCGGCGGCGGCGGTCAACGCCATCGCCACGCAATACGCCTACGACCCGTTTGGCAATTTCGTCGCGAGCGGCCAGAATATCGCCTATCCGTATCAGTTCGCCGGGATGGAGCTGGACGCCACGGGACTGTACTTCAACGGCAGGGGCTACTACGACCCGGCCTTCGGCCGCGCGCTCGACGGGGCCGGCGCGCCCGCCGCGCCCGGCTCGGGCGGGATGGGCGCCGCCGCCGGCCTCCCCTCCGGCTCCGGCGGCGGCCTTAGCGGATTCAGCGCCTACGCCGCCCGAACCGCGGTGCAGGACGCGATCTCGGGCGCCGCCGGCGCAATCGGCGCCGGCGGCGCCGAAGTGGCCATTATGTATGGAGCCGACATGACCGCCGGCCCGGTCGGCTGGGCGGTCGCCGTCGTCACGGCCATCGTCCAGGAAGTTCTGGACTTTTTCGGCATCGACTTCTTCGGCGGCGGCCAGAGCGTCGCCATCCCGCCCATGTACTACCGCTTCGACCACTACCCGGCTGGCCCCTTCATCGGCGCCTATCCCGCCCTCTTCCCCAACCAGACCGACTCCGCCGCGACCGAAGCCGGCACCATGTTCGCCTCGCCGGGCGCCGTTTCCTCGTCCGCGCCGCCGTCCACCAGCGGCAATCCCTCCGGCGGCCATGTCACGCTGGCGCAGTTTTCCCCATACAGCGCCTGCGGCCCTGGAAACAACGGCAAGCCACCTATCAACGACACAGACCGCTGTTGCGAGTTTCACGACCAATGCTACGGTTCGAGCTTTTCCGGCATCGACGTACTAAAGCACCCCTTCGGCATTGGTGAGTTGCCGCGGCAGCTCATTTGCGACAGAGCCCTATGTGATTGCGTGAGCGAACACTCTCCCTCGGGACTCCGTGACTACCTGTTTCGAGGTGGCATTCAGGGACTGTTTTGCCACTGAGCGGGGCCGATTCGCAGATGAAGCCGGATACTATAGTTCAGATTATTGTCGCGTGTCTCGCCACGGTTCCGACGGTCCTAGCGGTCGCTCAATGGGCCGCGTTTAGCCGTGCACAACGCGCGTGGCAGGAAGAACCGGGCGTAGGCGCGAGCTGGCGGTGGACCACAGGTCGCGTGCTCGCGTACAG
>DAHZDR010000056.1 GCA_027403435.1 Deltaproteobacteria bacterium | reverse complement strand
AGTTGCGCGCGGCCGCGGTCCGGACTTGCCCGGACGCTCCGCGATCGCGCTTTACCTGGACGCCGGCCTCGCAGTAGAGATCGCAACGGCGCCGATGCGTGGACGCGGCAGGCGCGGGAGCCAACCTCCATGAAGAAAAATATCACCGTATGCCTGAGCTTCGATTTCGACGCGATATCGGTCTGGGTGGGGACCTTCCATGCGCGGTCGCCGAGCGCGATTTCACGCGGCGAATTCGGCCGGGTGGGCAGCGAACGCTTGCTCAAAATGCTGAACGAATGGGGCGTCAAGGCGACCTGGTTCGTGCCCGGCCATACCGCCGACGCGTTTCCGGAGACGGTCGCAAAGATCGCCGCCGAAGGCCACGAAATCGGCCATCACGGCTACTTTCACGATCGGCCCAAAACGCCCGCGGACGAAGCGCGGGATTTCGATCGCGCCACCGCCGCGCTCCAGCGCGTGACCGGACAAATTCCGGTCGGCTATCGTTCCCCGGCGGCGGGCCTGATGCCCTCGACGCTGGAATGTCTGCGCGCGCGCGGTTTTCTCTACGACAGCAGCATGATGGGCGATGATTTCACGCCCTACTATTGCCGGATGGGCGATCAGGCGCCGGCCGACGGGCCGTTCGTATGGGGCCGCGCGACGCCGCTGGTCGAACTGCCGTTCACCTGGGGACTCGACGACTTTCCGGCGTTCGAGCATGTGTGGACGCGCAACGGCGTCAACCCCGGGCTCGCGGCGCCCTCGCGGATCTACGAAATCTGGTGGGGCGATTTCGAATATCTTTACGAACGTCTGGGCGCGGGCGTCTATATCCTGACGATGCATCCGCAATCGATCGGCCGCGGCCATCGCCTGCTGATGTTCGAGCGGCTGGTGGAGCGGATGCGCGTCCGGGCGGGCGTGCGCTTTACGACGATGCGCGCGGCGGCGGAGGACTTCCGGCGCAATAATCCGCCGCCCACGACCTGGGGAAGCTCCGCATAAGGCCGATCGACGCGCCGCCCATTCCTCGCGTTCCCGTCCGCGCGTCGCGGCGGCCGCGGACTTTACCCAAGGTCTCCGGATACGATAAATCATGCCTGTTGACAGATTCATCCCGGCTCGCGCCGCCGCTCCCGCGGCGCGCCGAGCCCGCGGCATTTCATCCCGGCTAAGCCGGCGACGGAGAACCATACTATGGACTTCGATCTGAAAATCACGGGCGGCACAATTATCGACGGCACGGGCGCTCCCGGCTACGCCGGCGACGTCGCGATCAAAAATGGCAAAATCGCGGCGCTCGGCGACGTCAAAGGCCGCGCCGCCGAAACTATCGACGCCAAGGGCCGCGTCGTTACTCCCGGCTTCGTCGATATCCACACCCATTACGACGCCCAGCTCCTGTGGGATCGCATGATGACCATCTCGCCGTGGCATGGGGTGACCACGGTGGTGATGGGCAACTGCGGCTTCACGGTCGCGCCGACCCGCCCGGAGCATCGCGGGCTGATCATGCGCACGCTGGAAAAAGTCGAAGGGATGAGCCTCGAAGCGCTCGAAGGCGGCCTCGGTTATGACTGGCCGTTCGAGACTTTCGAGCAGTATCTCGACACGATCGAACAGCGCGGAACCGCGATCAATTGCGCCGCCCAAATCGGCCATACCGCCGTCAGGATGTACGTGATGGGCGAGGAGGCGACCGAACGCGCCGCCACCGCGGACGAAATCGCCAGGATGCGCGAGATCGTCAAGCATGCGATCCAGGCCGGCGCGGTCGGGTTCGCCACCTCCAAAGCCGTCACCCATGTGGGCTATGCGGGCAAGCCGGTCGCCAGCCGCAAGGCCACGCTTGACGAAATCAAGACGTTGGTCGGCGCCTTGCGCGAAGCCGGCGGCGGCGTCGTGCAGACCGCCGTCGCGAGGAGGACCGCGTAGAGAAGCCACGGCGGCAGGGCGCCGTGAGCGGCCGCCGCCACGGGCGCGGCGGCAAGCGCAGCGCGCGCGAGGTCGAGGGCGACCATGAGGCGGCGGCGGTCGACGCGGTCGGTGAGCGGGGCAAGGAGCGAGCCCGACATGGCCGTGACCGCGCGAC
>DAHZDR010000049.1 GCA_027403435.1 Deltaproteobacteria bacterium | reverse complement strand
GACAATTAATGTCGATTTCCGCGTCCGGGCGCGGTCAGGCCAGCGGATGATCCCGATCGGCGAGCCATCCGCAGATTTCCGGCCACATCTTTTTGAGCGCTCCGGCGCTGACCACCGCTCCGATATGGCCGGTTGGAAAGGTCAGGTTGCGCTTGTCGGCGCTGCCGACGCGCTCGATCAGCGAGCGGCTTGAGTTAGGATGGACCACGTCGTCTTGTTCGGCCACGACATTCAGCATCGGCATCGCGATACGCCCGAGATCGACGCGGCTTCCGCCCACTTCAAATTCGCCTTTAGCAAGCTTATTGGCCTTGAATATCTCCGTGATCAGCTCGCGGAAAACCCGGCCGGCCAGCGGCACGTCGCTCCGCATCCAGAGCTCGAACAGTTCGAACATCTCGGCGTAACCGTCGCGTTCGGCGTTGCGATAAAGCCCGACGTACTTATCCAGCGCATGATGCACCGGGGCCATCGCGGTGAACATCGAGTTGACCATCCAGGCCGGGCAATTGCCGTAAATTTTCGTGATCATCCCGAACGCGCCGTCGTCGATTCGGTCCATCAGGTGGTAGATGGGCAGATCGCGCGCGCCCATGTCGAAAGGCGTCGCCAGGGTAACGAGATTTTTTACCTTTTCAGGATGGAGCGCCGTATAGAGCAGGCTGAGCAGCCCACCCAGGCAATAACCGATTATATTAACCTGTTCGACATCTTCCGCGATTTGCACGGCACGGACGGCGTTGGCAAGGTCCTGATTGACGTAGGCGTCGAAACCGCGCCATGCGTCGGCCCGGGTCGGCGGCTGCCAGTCGATCATATAAACATCAAAGCCCTGCTTGAGCAGGATTTCGATAACGCTCTTGCCCGGCTGCAGATCGAGCACGAAGGGGCGTTTAATCAGGGCGTAAACCAGCACGATCGGAGTCGCGTGGATACGGTTGCGCGCGCGATAATGGCGCAAGCTGACCTTGCCGCCTTCATAGACGACCTGGTAAGGCGTGACCGCGGGCGGATCGGCCGACACCTGCGAGCCAAAGCCGCGGCCGAGCGAATCGAGCGTGCGCACCGCGCCGTCGAGCCAGTGGCTGGCGATATCGTTAAAGAGCGACACTCTTCTTGCCCTCCTTGCGGCCCCGGCGGACGCGCGGCTGTTTCGGACGATAGCCGTTCCAGATCATCGCGGCGGCGGCGTTTTGCGCCTCGGCGCCACGCGCGGCGGCATAATCGTCGAGGCCTTCGCGATCTTCTTCGCTCCGCTCGGCGCCCAGCGCGCGCACTTCCTGACGCAGCGCTATGACCTCGTCGCGCAGCGCCGCAACCGCGCTTTCGGTGGGCAGGCCGATCGCCGGCCAGAGATTGCCGAAGACGGCCGCGGCGGCCGCTCCCGCGACGCGCCGTACTTGCAACGCCGCGCCCAGGCCGCGGCCGACGACTTCGCCAAAAGCGCGATTCGCGTAAAGCTCGTTCGCGGCGCCGTTGGCCAGGCTCACCCAAGCGTCATAGGCTTTCCATCCGGCCTGACGGACGGCGGCGCGGCCATCTTTGGCCATCAGGCTTTGGGCGGCGGCGGCCGGCAATTCAATCCATGCGGCTTCCAACAGCTTAGCCACGTCGTC
>DAHZDR010000540.1 GCA_027403435.1 Deltaproteobacteria bacterium | reverse complement strand
CGTTTTCGCGATGAAGTGATTGCGCGGATCTGAACGGTTGCGCGCGGGCAATCGAGCGCGCCGCCAACGCGGCCGGACGCGGGATCGAGAGCGATTCTTACGAGTCCGCTTCCGGCCGCGTTTGCGTCATTGCGGCTGGGGCGACGCTTTATCTTCGATTCCGGCGAGCTCGCGCTCGAAGTGGCGCAAATCTCCCGGCCGTCCCGCCGCGATAATCAGATCGCCAGGCTTGAGCGGACGATCCGGAGCGATTGGAGAGAAGCCCGCGATCGGATCGCTCGCGTCCTGGACCGCCAGCACGCTCACGCCGAAGCGCGCGCGCGGATCGAGTTGGCGCACGGTGCGTCCGGCGGCGATCTCGGGAATCCGGATCCGCGTCACCCGATAGCCGGTCGCCCAGAAAATTCCGCGATCGCCGCCTTCGTGCGACGAGAGTGAGACCGTCACGCGATTGAACGCCTGGGCGATACCGTGGCGTGCGACGAGGCCGAGAAACTGGCCGCCGTGCGGGCTTGCGACCACCGGCAATTCGTCAAGCGCCTCGTATTCCATTAGTTGGGCCGCCTGATCGAGATTGGTCTCCGGCGTCACCACCGGCGGATTGCGCCGGCAGATATCGAAGGCGTTAACCAGCGGGCCAAGCTCGGCGCCGCCGGCGAGCAGCGCCAGCAAATCGCGCGCCACCACCAGTCCGACCAGTTCGCCCGTGCTGTCAACCACCGGCAGCGTCGCTTGCGAAGTTTCGCCCGCCGCGCGCAGCACTTCGTGCAAGTCCGCGTTGATCGGCAGCACGTCAACTTCCTTGTTCATGATCGAGGACACGGGCAATTGCGTCAGCACCAGGCGTTCGCGGCCGATCGCCAGCGTCTTGCCTTCGCGCGCGAGCGTGTACATGTCGATTGACTCGCTCTCGATCGAGCGGGCGACGACCAGGGACGTTATCGTCGCGATCATCGCCGGCAACGCGACCGAATAGTTCAGCTCGGTCATCTCGAAGAGCAGGAACAGCGCCGTCAGCGGCGCGTGGGTCACGCCGCCCAGTAACGCGCCAAGTCCAATCAGCGAATAGGAACCACGCGGACCCAGCAGCCGCGGCACGAACAGGCTCAGGAACTGCCGGAACGCGCCCCCGCCCATCGCGCCGATAAAGAAAATCGGGCCGAAAACGCCGCCCGGCGCGCCGCAATCGAGCGAAATCGCGCTGGTGAAAAATTTCGCCGCCGCCAGCGCGATCAGCATCTCGCCCGCGACCTTGCCCTGCATCGCCTGATCGATCACCGGATAGCCGTCGGACAGATTCCGCGGCAGCACGATCGCGACCACGCCGACCAGCGCCAGACCAGCCATCAGCTTCACCCACTGCGGCTGCTTGATCGATCGGATATAGCGGCCCAGGCCGTGAAAAAAGCGAATATAGCCGGCGCTCACCAGGCCGAGCACCGCGCCCATCAGGCCGTAGCTCAGCAGCTCCCAGTAGCTCTCCAGATGGAATTGCACGGGATGGAACACGGCGCCCGCCTCGCCCATCAGGGTCCGCGAG
>DAHZDR010000529.1 GCA_027403435.1 Deltaproteobacteria bacterium | reverse complement strand
CGGATCGTGGACGGACCCGACGAGGTCCATCGCATGACGATCTCGCGGCGCGAATGCCGCCGCTGGAAGCAGTAACGGGATGGGTGGCGGCGCCCTTTTTCTGCTATAGACGGGAGTATCGAACCGGGGTCGGCGCGCGCGCCGCGCCCGCCCCGGTTGCCGGGTTTCGCGATGGCTGAAGCACTCGAAGACGACAAGGATCAACCGCTTCCCGAATACGGCGAAGTGCGCGAGGAAGAGCGGCTCGACTGGCCGAAGCTGGTCGCCTATCTGCGCGAGCATCAGGCGCCCGGCGCCGGCGCCGCGCCGCTCGAGGTGCTGCAATTCCGCGGCGGCCATTCCAACCTCACCTATCTGTTGCGCTTCGGCGATCAGGAATGGGTCGTGCGGCGGCCGCCGTTCGGACCGCTGCCGCCTTCCGCCCATGACATGGCGCGCGAATACCGGGTGCTGTCGCGCCTGTGGGAGGGCTACGAACCGGCGCCGCGCGCGATTCTGCTGTGCGAGGATCCGGCGATTATCGGCGCGCCGTTTTTCGTGATGCAGCGGCGCAGCGGCTTCGTCATTCCGAATCGCCGGCCGCTGCCGCCCGGAATCAGTCAGACGCCGGAGACTTTCCGCGCGATGTCGGCGGGTTTTATCGACGCGCTCGCCGATCTGCACGCGGTCGATTACGAGCGGCTCGGCCTTGGCGGACTCGGCCGGCCCGACGGTTTCGTCCGCCGCCAGATTACCGGCTGGATGGATCGCTGGGAGCGGGCCAAAACGGTCGAAGTGCCGCTGATGAACCAGCTCGGCGCGTGGTTTTTGGAGAACCTGCCGGCGCCGCAGGCGCCCACGCTGTTGCATAACGATTTCTTTCTGCACAACGTGATGTTTGCGCCGGACAACTCGGGCATGGTGGTCGGGGTGTTCGACTGGGAGATGTCCACGCTCGGCGATCCGATGATCGACGTCGGCACGGGCCTGAACTATTGGCGCGAGGCCTCCGATCCCGAAGAAATGCTCGAGATGAGCGAGGGCTACGCGCATACCGCGCGGCCGGGGTTCATGACCCGCGACGAGTTGACCGAGCGCTACGCGCGGCGCAGCGGCCGCGACCTTTCGTCGATCGATTTTTATCGCGCCTGGGCGCATTGGAAGACCGCGACCGTGGTGCAGCAGATTTATGTGCGTTTCGTGCGCGGCCAGACCACCGATCCGCGTTTCGAGCGGATGGGGGCGCATCCGCCGGTGTTGGCGCGGGCGGCGGCGCGGGTCGCGGCGCGGCTAGGTTTTCGGGAATAGCCGGCGCGCGCCCTTGCGCGTCACGCCAGTTGCGAAAAAAATTGCAACTGGCGTGACGCGTTTCGATCGAAGCGGCGCGGCGGGCGCATACCGGTTGGCCTTTTTCGTTCGCTTTGCGCTACAGTGCGCGTTTGAAACGACCGGACGGCCGTGCGCCGCCGGCTCAACGGAGGTTTGCGGCCTTGCACGCCATTACTTACGAAACTCCCAAATCACTCGACGAGGCGGTCAAACTGATGGCCGCGCACGGCGAAAAAGCGCGGGCCCTGAGCGGCGGCACCGACCTGCTGATTCAACTGCGCGCCGGCACGCGGCGGCCCGAATATGTCGTCAATATCAAGAATATTCCCGAACTGACGCGGATTTCGTTCAGCTTGCAGCATGGACTGAAGCTGGGCGCGGCCGTGCCCTGTATCGAGATTCATGAAAACGGCGACATGCGCAAATACTATCCGGGTCTGACTGAAGCGGCGCATCTGATCGGATCGTTGCAGATTCAGAGCCGCGCTTCGGTCGGCGGCAATCTGTGCAACGGATCGCCCGCCGCCGACGCCACGCCGGCGCTGATCGCGCTGGGCGCGCAGGCGCGCGTGGTCGGGCCCAAGGGCGAGCGGATGGTTCCGGTGGAGAGTTTTTGCCTCGCGCCCGGCCGCACCGTGCTACAGCCTGGCGAATTGTTGGTCGAATTCCATATTCCGGCGCCGGAGCGCCGTGCGTCGGACGCCTACCTGCGCTTCATCCCGCGCAATGAAATGGATATCGCGGTGGTGGGCGTCGGCGCGGCGTTGACGCTCGATATGTCCGACGACCGCGTGGTGGCGGCGCGGATCGCCCTGGGCGCGGTCGGCCCGACGCCGATTTTAGCCGCCGAAGCCGCGAAATCGCTCATCGGCAAGCCGCTTGACGCCGCCGCGATCGATAACGCGGCGCGGCTGGCGATCGCGGCCAGCTCGCCGATCGACGACATGCGCGGCACCGCTGAATTCCGCCGTCATGTGGTGGGCGTGCTGACCCGGCGGACGCTGGCGAAGGCCGCGGAACGGGCGCGCGAGTAGTGATCAGCGCGGACCTGGCGGAGCGCTTGACCCGGACCGCCGCGGCTGGATAACCAAATAAAAAAGATCGGCATCAATTATGGCGAACAAAGTCATTGTCGAAACCACTATCAACGGCGATCCCGTCGAACTGCTGTGCGAGCCGCGTCAGAGCCTGCTGGAAGTGCTGCGCGACGTGCTCGAACTGACCGGCAGCAAGGAAGGCTGCCTGACCGGCGATTGCGGCGCCTGCACGGTCGTAATCGACGGGCGTCCGGTCTGTTCCTGCCTGATGCTGGGCGTGGAGGCGGCGGGAAAAAATGTCAGCACGATCGAGGGTCTCGCCACCGGCGCGGCGCTGCATGTGCTGCAGCGGAAGTTCCTTGAGCATGCGAGCTTGCAATGCGGGATCTGCACGCCGGGCTTCCTGATGTCGGCGAAGGCGCTGCTCGATCGCAATCCCAATCCGACCGAAGCGGAGATCCGTTACGCGCTGGCCGGCAATCTGTGCCGCTGCACCGGCTACGATAAAATCGTGCGCGCGGTCACCGACGCCGCGGCGACGATGGCGGGCCGGTCGTCACGTACAGCCCATGGCGGCGCGGTTCCCGCCGAAACCGCTTCGGGCATGGTCAGCGAGATGCTGGCGAAGGGAGAGGATAAGTAAATGGCGGCTTCAACCACCAACGGTTTCAAGGTTATCGGCACTCGTCCGATTCGTCATGACGGCGTTGACAAGGTAACCGGCCGGGCGAAGTACGGCGCCGACTACGCTTTTCCCGGGATGCTGCATGGCAAGGTGCTGCGCAGCCCGCATGCGCACGCCAATATCAAGTCGATCAAGATCGACAAGGCGCTGGCGCTGCCGGGCGTCAAGGCGATCGTCACTGCGGACGACTTGCCGAAATTGCCCGACAAGATGGAAGCGGCGGGCGAACAGGCGATCAACCTGAATCATCTTTCGATGAATATTCTGGCGCGCGGCAAGGCGCTCTATGACGGCCATGCGATCGCCGCCGTCGCCGCCACCAGTTCGCATATCGCCGACGAGGCGTTGCGGCTGATCGAAGTCGAATACGAGCCGCTGGCGCCGGTGATGACGGTCGAGGACGGGATGAAGCCGGGCGCGACGATCCTGTTGCCGACGCTGCGCAACAAGGAAGACGGCCCCGACAAGGAAACCAACGTCGCGGCCCATTTACAGTTCAAGCGCGGCGACGTGGCCGAGGGCTTCAAGCAGGCCGACTACGTGGTCGAACGCGAATTCAAGACCGCGATGGTCCATCAGGGCTATATCGAGCCGCACAACGCGATCGGCATCTACAACGCCGATGGCCATGCGACGATCTATTGCTCGACCCAGGGCAGCTTCGTCGTGCGGTCGCTGAGCGCGGCGGTGCTCGGAATTTCGGAAGGCAAGATAAAGGTTGTTCCGGCGGAAATCGGCGGCGGCTTTGGCGGCAAGACCACGGTATATCTGGAGCCGCTCGCGGTGCTGCTGTCGCAGAAGACCGGCCATCCGGTGAAGATGACGATGACCCGCGCGGAGGTGCTGCGCGCGACCGGGCCGACCTCGGGTTCGACGATCCGGTGCAAGATGGGGGCGACCAAAGACGGCAAGCTCGTCGCCGCGCAATGCTGGCTGGCGTACGAGGCGGGCGGTTTTCCCGGTTCTCCCGTGGGCGCCGGCGCGATGACCATCCTGGCGCCATACAATATCCCGAACATTCTCGTTGACGCTTATGATGTCGTCGTCAATCGGCCCAAGACGGCGGCCTATCGGGCGCCGGGCGCCAGCAACGCCGCGATGGCGTCGGAGACGGTGCTCGACGAACTGGCCGAGAAGTGCGGAATCGATCCGCTCGATATCCGCCTGATCAACGGTTCGCATGAGGGCACGCCGCAGACCGTGGGACCGCCGTTCAAGCGGATCGGCTTGATCGAAACGATCGAGGCGATTAAGAACGGCGAACATTACAAATCCAGGCTGACCGGTCCGAATCGCGGCCGCGGCGTGGCTTCGGGCTTCTGGTTCAACGTTGGTCTGCAATCCTCGGCGACTATCAATATCCATACCGACGGCACCGTCAGCCTGGTGATCGGATCGGTCGATATTGGCGGCACGCGCGCGGCGCAGGCGATGATCGCGGCGGAAGTGCTCGGCGTCGATGTCAACGACGTGCGCCCGACGATCGCGGACACCGACTCGATCGGCCATACCGATGTGACCGGCGGCAGCCGCACCTGTTTCGCCACCGGATGGGCGGTGTACGAGGCGGCTCAGGACTGTATTCGCCAGCTCAAGGAGCGCGCGGCCAAGCTCTGGGAGAAAAAGCCCGACGAAGTCGTCTTCGAGAACGGCATGCTCAGCCCAGCGCAGCCGGGTGGCGATCTCAAGCCGATGTCGATCAAGCAAATTGCGCCGCGCCTCGCGCGCACCGGCGGTCCGATTGTCGGCCGCGCCACCATCAACGCACGCGCCGTCGGACCGGCTTTCGCCACCATCTGCGTTGACGTTGAAGTCGATCCCGACACCGGCAAGACGCAGATTCTGCGCGCGACGATCGCCCAGGACGTCGGCAAGGCGATTCATCCCGCCTATGTCGAGGGCCAGATGCAAGGCGGCACCGCGCAGGGAATCGGCTGGGCGCTCAACGAGGAATATTTTTACGACGACCGCGGCATCCTGCGTAATACCGGGCTGCTGGACTACCGGATGCCGACCTGCCTCGACCTGCCGCCGATCGAGACGCTGATCGTCGAAGTGCCGACGCCCGGCCATCCGCTGGGTATCCGCGGCGTTGGCGAGGTCTCGATCGTGCCGCCGCCGGCGGCGGTCGCGAACGCCATCTATCATGCCGTGGGCGTCAGGATGACGGAACTGCCGATGTCGCCGTCGCGCTTGCTCAAGGCGATTCTGAAAAAGCGCGCGGCCGGCGAAACGCAGGCCGCCGCGGCTGACTGATGCGGTTAAATTGAAGCTGATTGAAGCTGGAGGGGGCCGGACTCACGCGGGTCCGGCCCTTCGTGCTGATGGCGACGGTGGTGATTCCCGCCCTGCTGCGCAAACTGACCAACGGCCAGGACCGGGTGACGGCCAGCGGCCGTAATCTCGGTCAGGTGGTCGCCGACCTCGAACGGCAATTTCCCGGCCTGCGCGAGCATCTGGTCGAGGACGACGAGCTCAAACCCTCGGTGGCCGTTTCGATCGACGGCGAAATGGGCATGGCGGGCGTGCTCGAACCGGTCCGCGAAAACAGCGAAATCTTCTTCATTCCGGCGATCGGCGGCGGTTGATTCGGGTCGAGCGTCGGCGCGGCGCGCTGGCGGCGGCCGCCTGTTCGGCGCTAGTAGGTACATTACTGCGGAAAGATTGTCCGGCTATGGCCGGCTATGCTTGAGCCGAGGGAGGTCCCGCTAATGGCGTCTGATCAATCCCCTGAATTCAAGGTTATCGGCACGCGTCCCGTGCGTCCCGACGGCGTTGACAAAGTGACCGGCCGGGCGAAATACGGCGCCGATTACACATTGCCCGGGATGTTGCACGGCAAAGTGCTGCGCAGTCCGCATGCGCATGCGCGGATCCGCTCCATCGACGTCGCGCGGGCGCTGCGGCTGCCGGGCGTCAAGGCGATCGTGACCGGTGCGGATTTTCCCGAAGTTAAGGGCGTGATGGCGCAGGTGGGCGAACTCATCGTCAACACCCATTATCTGTCGCTCAACGTGATGGCGCGGGACAAGGCGCTTTACGACGGTCACGCCGTGGCGGCGGGCGCCGCGACCAGCAAGCATATCGCCGAAGAAGCCCTCGAACTGATCGAAGTCGATTACGAGGCGCTGCCGCCGGTGATGACGGCGGAAGAGGCGATGCGGCCGGATGCGCCGGTCCTGCTCGAAGAGCTGCGCACGCGCCTGATGGCGCATCGCACCGACCCAGGCGCCCTTGAAGGGCCCGACCGAGCCAGCAATGTCCCCGGCCATATCCGGTTCGAGCGGGGCGATCTGGACGCCGGCTTTCGCGCGGCGGATTACGTCGTCGAGCGGGAGTTTACCACGGCGACAGTCCATCAGGGCTATATCGAGCCGCAGAACGCATTGGCGGTCTATGACGCCGATGAACATTTGACGATCTACTGCTCGACGCAGGGCTCCTTCAACGTGCGCACTTTGACCGCGAGCGTGCTCGCGATGTCCGAGGGTAAGATCCGTGTCGTTCCGGCCGAAATTGGCGGCGGCTTCGGCGGCAAAACCACGGTTTACCTCGAACCGGTGGCGGCGCTGCTCGCGAAGAAGTCCGGCCGGCCGGTGAAGATGGTCATGACGCGGGCGGAAGTGTTGCGCGCGACCGGTCCGACCTCGGGAATCAAGGCCAAGGTTAAAATTGGCGCCAGGCGCGACGGTAAAATCACCGCCGCCGAAGTCTGGCTGGCGTACGAAGCGGGCGCATTCCCGGGATCGCCGTTCGCGCCGGGCGCGATGTGCACGCTGGCGCCGTATATTATCGAAAATCTGCGAATCGATTCCTATGACGTCGTGGTGAACCGGCCGAAGGTTGCGGCTTATCGCGCGCCGGGCTCGCCCGCGTCGGCTTTCGCCTGCGAATGCGTGCTCGATGAACTGGCCGAAAAGTGCCGGCTCGACCCAATCGAGTTCCGGATGCGCAACGCGGCCCATGAGGGCGCGCCGCAGCCCGCCGGTCCCGCTTTCAAGAAGATTGGTTTTGCCGAAACGCTCGCGGCGATTCGCGATAGCGATCACTATCGCACTCCACTGAACGGTCCGTTTCGCGGCCGCGGCGTCGCTTCCGGCTTCTGGTTCAACGGCGGGCTGCAATCCTCGGCCATCGTGAATATCCATGGCGATGGCAGCGTCAGCGTCGTCACCGGCTCGGTCGATATCGGCGGGACGCGCGCGGCGCAGGCGATGATCGTTGCGGAGACGCTGGGGATTGCGGTCGATGAGGTAAGGCCGGTGGTCGCCGACACCGACGCGATCGGTCATACCGACGTGACCGGAGGCAGCCGCACGGCGCTTGCAACCGGGATGGCGGTTTATGAAGCGTCCAGAGACGCCCGTGACCAGCTAATCGGGCGCGCGGCCAAAATATGGGACAAAAAGCCGGATGAGGTCGTCTTCGAACAGGGCGTATTCCGGCCCGTCGATGGCAGTGCGCCGTCGCTCAACTTGCGCCAGCTCGCCGGACGTCTGGCGCGCACCGGTGGTCCCGTCGTCGGCCGGGCGACGGTCAACGCCGGCGCGGTGGGGGCGGTCGGCAACGCGTTCGCCACGGTATGCATTGACGTCGAGGTCGATCCGGACACGGCGAAGGTGCGGATTTTGCGCTGCACGATCGCCCAGGATGTCGGCCGCGCGTTGCATCCCGCTTATGTCGAAGGCCAGCTCCAGGGCGCGGTCGCGCAGGGCGTCGGATGGGCTTTGAACGAGGAGTATTTCTACGATCAGAAGGGTACGTTGCGAAACTTTGGCCTGCTCGATTACCGGATGCCGACTTGTCTCGACCTGCCGATGATTGAGACGATTATGGTCGAAGTGCCTAATCCCAACCATCCGTTGGGAGTGCGCGGAGTTGGCGAAGTCGGCATCGTGCCGCCGATGGCGGCGGTGGCGAGCGCAATTTATCGGGCGGTGGGCGTGCGGATGGCTGAACTGCCGATGTCGGCGCCGCGCCTGCTCAAGGCGATAATCGAGAATCGCGTGACCACGTTCGACGCGCAGGCGACCGCGGCTAAGTGATTTGAGCCATGAAAGGTCAAATTAGCATATTCGACTGATCTTGGAGTGGCGTTGTGATTGGGAAAAGCGATTAATTTGCTTGATTTCGCTATTTTTCACCAGAAAGTGACTTGCAACTCACCTAAACCATCATACAATAAAGTTTGCTGATCGGGGTTTGCCCCCCCTTTCCCCGGTTGGTAGAGGGTCGAACGGAGAAATTCGTTCGGCCCTTTTTTGTTCCGATGGAAATCTTGAAGCTTGGCTGGCGGAGTAAAGGTTCAGGCATGGCTTGGCGTTCGCGCGTGGTCTGCTGAATCGGCGCAAAGCTCCACACCCGTATACACATACGTGTCCGGGACGCCCCGACGGGGCCTACGACAGGTTTGTCGGCGCCGCGTTAACGGCGTCGTCGGGAAGCCGCGGCTTCAGCGCTCGCGGCCGGGGCCATGCTGACCGCCCCCGCCGGTACGAGCCTGAGCCTCGTTGACCTTGATCGCGCGTCCCTTGATATCGCGGCCGTTGAGCTTCTTGATGGCCGCATCGGCTTCTTCGTCGTTAGCCATTTCGACGAAACCGAAGCCGCGCGAGCGGTTCGTCGCGCGATCCATGATTACCTGGGAGTTCTCGACCTTGCCGGCCTCGGAAAAAGCGTCATGCAGATCCTGGTCGGTTACCGTCCAAGCGAGATTACCAACATACAGTCTACGGCCCATGAACCTCTCCCCAAAGGTCCTGAACGCCACGGGACCACCCCGGATGCCGCAGCCGCCAACCCCTGTCCGGCGCCTCTATTCCACGCCCTGACGCGCGATCCGGATGACGGCTCATCTTTGGCATCGGACCTCGATTCGCTACTTCTTATAGCACCGCAGATAATGGAAACATAGCGTCAGGACACTAAGCTTCAGGTAACAACATCCGCGATCTCCCGCGCCTCGATTAGCCATCGGTCCGCGAAAGCGCCCTCCACGCCTTGCGTATGTCAGTTGGAAAGCGTGTCCGGTAATTGCCAGCGAACCCGCGCCTTTCGACACGAAAATTTGGCGAAACCGGATGGCGCGCGGTCCGCCGCCCGGTTTCGCCGGGGTGGTTTATCGGCGGCGCCCGTCCTTTGGCGCGTTTTTCGCCGGCGGATCGGGAATTCGCTGGCGTCAATTGCGCATACTTGCTCCAGAATCCATTATAACGCTCTAAATGGATAT
>DAHZDR010000504.1 GCA_027403435.1 Deltaproteobacteria bacterium | reverse complement strand
CGGATCTCCAATCCGGCCCGCCGCGCGCTCCGCGCTCGCGCGATGCATGGCGGAAGAGGCCGGCAATCCCGCCGCGGCGCATCGCGCGGGCCAGCGCGCGCGGCGGGAATTGGAGCGGGCGCGCGCGCAAGTCGCCGGGCTGATTGGCGCGGCGCCGGAGACGATCGTTTTTACCAGCGGCGGCACGGAAGCGAACAATCTTGCGATTTTCGGCGTGGCGCGCGCGGCCGGGCCGCGCCGGCGAATTGTGACTTCGGCGATCGAACATTCGTCGATTCTCGGCCCGGTGGCGGACCTGGCAAGCCGCGGTTTTGCAATCGTGACGCTTGCGCCCGACCACGACGGCCGGATCGATCCCGCGGCCGCCGTGGCGGCGATCGACGAGCATACCGCGCTGGTCACGCTTGGTCTCGCCAACGCCGAGGTCGGCGCGATTCAACGGATCGCTCCGATCGCCGAGGCGGCGCGCCGCACCGGCGCGGCGTTCCATCTCGACGCCGCCCAGGCGGCCGGCCGGATTCCGCTCGACGTTCGCGACCTCGGCTGCGATCTGATGACGCTGAGCGCGCATAAGCTGGGCGGACCTTCGGGAAGCGGTGCGCTCTATTGCGCCGGCGACGCGCGCCTCGCGCCGCTGATCATCGGCGGGCCGCAGGAGCGCGGGATGCGCGCCGGCACGCCGAATCTGCCCGGCGCGGTCGGTTTCGGCGCGGCCGCCGGAGAAGTCGCCGGAGCGTTCAGTAGCGAAAACGCGCGAATTTCGGCGCTGGCTGAAAAGCTGCTCGATTCGCTCTTCGAGGCCATTGCGGGACTTGCACTGAACGGGCCGCGCGCCGGCCGAATCCCGAATACGCTCAATCTGACTTTTCCCGGCGTGCTCGGCGAAAGCCTGCTGATGGCGCTCGACCTCGAAGGCGTGGAGGTCTCGATGGGTTCGGCGTGCGCCGCCGGCGCGGTCGAGCCGTCGCATGTGTTGACCGCGATGGGCCGCGGCGCGGGCGCCGCGCGCAGTTCGCTGCGGCTCAGTCTCGGATGGTCAACGACGGCGGCGGAAATCGACTATGCCGCCGCGACGATCGCGCGCATTTGGCGGCGGGTCGCGAGCGCCGAACCGGTCTCGGACGCCGCTGGCGGCGGCGTCTCAGAGGCGGCGCCGTGAGCGCCCGCGTGCTGGTCGCGATGTCGGGCGGCGTGGACAGCGGCGTCGCCGCGGCGATTCTGCGCGAAACCGGCTATGACGTGGTCGGGGTCGCGATGCGCCTGGCGCCGGAGCCGCCGGCCGGCGCGCCGCGCCGGCGCGCGACCTGCTGCTCCCATGAGGACTTCGAGGACGCGCGGCGGGTTGCGGAGCGGATGGATTTTCCGTTCTACGTCGTCGATTTACGCGAGGATTTTGCGGCGCGCGTGATTGGCAATTTCGTCGGCGAGTATCTTGCGGGCCGCACCCCGAATCCGTGCGTGATGTGCAATCGCGAAATCAAATTCGATCGCCTCTGGAGCCGCGCGCGGGCGATCGGGGCGGATTATATCGCGACCGGCCATTACGCCCGTATCGAGCCGGACAGCGTTGGGCGGCCGCGGCTGATGCGGGCGCGCGACGCCGCCAAGGACCAGTCGTATTTTCTCTTCGCGCTCGGACGGCGGGAGCTGTCGCGCACGCTTTTTCCGCTCGGCGCGATGACCAAGAACGACGTGCGCGCGCGGGCCCGCGCGCTCGGCCTGCGCAACGCCGACAAGCCGGACAGCCAGGAGATCTGTTTCGTCGCCGACAACGACTACGCGCGCCTGGTCGGCGCCGCGGCGGATCCGCTGGCGCTGCGTCCGGGCCGCATCGTCGATGCCGGCGGGCGGGAGCTTGGGCGCCATCCGGGGGTGCATCATTTTACGGTCTGCCAGCGGCGCGGGCTGGGCGTCGCGGCGAGCGAGGCGTTGTACGTGCGTGAAATTCGCGCGGA
>DAHZDR010000490.1 GCA_027403435.1 Deltaproteobacteria bacterium | reverse complement strand
CGGAGCGGCTCCGCGCCATCACGGCTAGTCATTCCGAGCGGGGCGGCTCCGCGCCATCCCGGATAGTCATTCTCGGGCTTGGCCCGAGAATCCCCGCGCGACCGCAACGCCGGTCGCATGGATGCCCGCGTCGAGCCCGGGCATGACCAGGGAAAAACCGGCCGCGTCAATAGCCAGCCATGACGCTGGCTGGATTGCGAACAATCCGTCGTAAGTCATTCCGGGCGGGGCGGCTCCGCGCCATCCCGGCTAGTCATTCCGAGCGGGGCGGCTCCGCGCCATACCGGATAGTCATTCTCGGGCTTGGCCCGAGAATCCCCGCGCGAACGCTCACACCAGCGTTGCGATACGGTCGAGCGCTTCGTCCAGCCGCGACGCTTCGCGGCCGCCGGCCTGTGCGAAATCCGGCCGTCCGCCGCCGGTGCCGCCGACGATCGGCGCGATCCGCTTGATAATCTCGCCCGCCTTGATTTTGCCCGTCAGGTCCGCCGTCACCGCGACGATCAGCGCCGCCTTGCCCTCGCCCAAATCCGAGCCGATTCCGACCACCGCCGAACCGTGCTTCTGCCGGATCCGGTCGGCCAGCTCGCGCAGCGCCTTGGCCTCGACGCCCTCGACTTTGCGCGTGACGATCTTGACGCCTTTCGCTTCGCGCACCCGCTCGGCTTCGCCCGCCGCTCCCGCCCCGGCGACCAGCTTTTGTTCGAGCGCGCGCAGCTTCTTCTCCAGCTCCTTTTCACGCGCGACCAGCTTCTCCAGCCGCTCGAGCGCGCCGGCGTCGCGCGCGCCGAGACTCCGGCCCAGCTCGTCGAGAATTTTTTCGCGCCGCCGAATCACTTCGAGCGCGCCCTGCCCGGTGAACGCTTCGATCCGGCGCACTCCCGCCGCGACTCCGCCCTCGCTCTCCAACTTGAAAAAGCCGATGTCTCCGGTGCGTCCGACGTGCGTCCCCCCGCACAGCTCGGTCGAAAAATCGCCCATCCGGACCACCCGCACGACATCCCCGTACTTGTCGCCGAAGAACGCCAGCGCGCCCGCCTTGAGCGCCGCGTCGTAGGCCATCTCTTCGATCGTGACGGCGGCGTTCTCGCGAATCCGCGCGTTGATCTCCTCCTCGATCGTCGCCAAATCGTCCGCGCCCACCGGGCCGTTATGGCTGAAGTCGAAGCGCAGCCGCTCCGGCGCGACCAGCGAACCCGCCTGATGGACGTCGGCGCTCAGGATCTCGCGCAGCGCGTAATGCAGGATGTGCGTCGCGGAGTGATTGAGCATCGCCGCGTCGCGCCGCGCCCGATCGATTTTGAGTTTGACGCGCGCGCCTTGCTGAAAATCGCCCTGCCCGCCTTGCAGAATCCGCCCGACGTGCACAATCGCGCCGTCGTGCTTGCGCGTGTCGTCGATTTCGGCGATCGCGCCGGCCGCGGTTTCGATCACGCCGCGATCGCCGGTCTGGCCGCCGCTCTCGGCGTAAAAGGGCGTCTCGGCCGCGACGATCGCGATCCGGCCTTCGCCGGCGTCGTTGACGGCGATAATTTCCGATTCGGCCTCGTAACGATGCTCGCCGACGAAGCGCGATTTGATTCCGCCGCTGACGATCAGCTCGGGCGCGACGCCGTCCTTGCGCGCAGCGCGTCCGCGTTCGCGCTGCTCCTCCATCAGGCGGTTGAACTCTTCGACATCGACCGTGAAGCCTTTCTCGGCGGCAATGCTTTGAGTCAAATCAAGTGGAAAGCCGCGAGTATCGTAAAGCCAAAACGCCGAGTCTCCCGGCAGAATCTTTTGATTCTGTCCCTTTAGATACGCTATGCGGCCCTCCAATTCTGCTTTTCCTTGGTCGACCGTCGTGGCGAATTGCGTTTCCTCGCTTTTGAGAGCGCTCGTAATTTCATTCTGTTTGTAGGCGAGTTCCGGATATGCCGCTCCCATAACGTCAATCAATGACCTCGCCGCGTCTATCAAGAAGTCGGGATATGAAACTCCAAGCTGTCGCGAATGCCATACGGATCTGCGAATTAGCCGACGCACAACATATCCGCGGCCTTCTCGTCCCGGACGAACTCCGTCAGCAATTAAAAAACTAATTGCTCGAATATGGTCAGCGATAGCTCGATACGAAACGTCGCTTTCTGAATTTTCGCCGTAAGAGTGTCCGGAGCCCCACTTCTTAACGCCTTTCTCTAGAGTCGCGATCAATCCTCGAAACAAATCGATGTCGTAGTTGCCGAGGAGCTTGCCGGTCTCGCGGCTCTGCAGCACCGCCGCGACGCGCTCGAGTCCCGTCCCGGTATCGACATGCTTCATCGGCAACGGACTGAGTTTTCCCGCCGCGTCGCGGTTGTACTGGATAAAGACCAGATTACCCAGTTCAATAAACCGCGCGCATCCGTCCACATTCACGCCGCATTCGCCCATCGGATGCGGACACTGCGCCGACGCCTCCGCGCCCCGATCGATATGGATTTCTGAGCAGGGTCCGCATGGCCCCGTCTCGCCCATCTCCCAGAAGTTATCCTTCTCGCCGAAGCGCAGGATCCGGCCGGGCGGCAAATCGGGAATCTTCTTCCACGCGTCCTCGGCTTCGTCGTCGTCTTTATAAATCGTCGCGTAGAGCAGCTCGGCAGGAATCTCCCAGACCTTGGTCACCAGCTCCCAATGCCATGCGATCGCCTCGCGCTTGTAGTAGTCGCCGAACGACCAGTTCCCGAGCATCTCGAAGAACGTATGGTGATAGCTGTCACGGCCGACCGCTTCGAGGTCGTTATGTTTGCCGGAGATGCGCAGGCACTTCTGGCAATCCGCGACGCGCGCCTCCGGCGGCGTGCGCATCCCGAGGAAATAGTCCTTGAACGGAACCATCCCGGCGTTGACGAACAACAGCGTCGGGTCGCCCCGGGGAATCAGCGGCGCCGAAGGAACAATCTGATGCTTCTTCAACTTAAAAAAATCGAGAAACGACTGACGAATTTTATCGGTAGTCCAACGCATACCGGCTTTATTCTAGCGCATGCCCGCTCAGGCGCGCACTATCCCGGCGGACCGCGCGCGCCGCGGCCCCGAAAATTCAGCGCCGGAACTAACCGCGCGGCGCGGATCGTTGCGGCCGATCCGCGCCGCGATACCGATTAGGGCAGAACCGTCAGCTCGACGGTGGTGTCGGCGGTCGCGACCGCGACCGATCCATAAAGCGGTCAATGGCGTTTGTAGGTCTCGACGAATTCGCGCGCCAGCTTGTCGCTCACGCCCGCGATCGTGAAATGCAGGCGCGCGTTTTCGAAAATCGCCGGCCCTTCGCGCTTGGCCTGCGTGTCGATCGTCGCCTCCATCGCAACTTCGACGCTCTTCAAGGGCGCCTTGACCGCGTGCGCCAGCCGCTCGACCATATGCGTCGCGCATCCCGTGATGCCGGCGAGGAACAACTCGCCCGCGCCGGGCGCTTCGCCGGGTCCGCCGTGATAGGCGCCGTCGTCGATCACGAGCTGGTTATGCCGCGCGCTCCAGAGATGCCGTCCCGGAATGCCGGTGCTCACGGTTTTGACTTTGGGATTGATATAGCGATCCGCCATGATTTGTCGCCCTCCTTGAAACGGCCGCCTGACCGCGACGGTCCGCGTCCGGCTATCGCGATCTTCGCATCGAACGGCGCCGCGCGTCTATGATTGCGCCTCAGTCTCGGCGAGGAATGTTAGGATTAGTTCATTGACTCGCGCCGGCCGCTCCTGCTGCACCCAATGGCCCGCATCAGGGATGTATTCGAGTCGAAACGGCCCCGTGAACAGCCCCTCCATGCCGAAGGTCAGCTCCTTGCGAAGCGCCACGTCATGCTCGCCCCAAATCAGCATCGTCGGCGCCGCGATCGTCCGGCGCGTCCAATGGTCCGGCGGCGGACGCCACAACTCGCGGCGCATCAGCGCGCGATAATAATTGATCGCGGCGGTCGCGGCGTAGGGATTTTTGAAGGCCTCCCGGAGCCGCGCGAGATTGTCGGCGCTGAACGCCGTCTTGACGTGGGCGGTATCGCGGATCATCCGGCCGACGAGCGCCGCCTTGCGCATCCGCAGCAGCGCCTCGGGCAGCCAGGGAATCTGGAAAAACAGGATGTACCAACTGCGCAGCATCTGCCGCGGATCGCGGCGGATGGTTGCGAGATATTTGCGCGGATGCGGACAGTTGAGCACGATCAGGCGTTCGACGATTTCGGGACGCATCAGCGCGGTCGCCCAGGCGATCACGCCGCCCCAGTCGTGCCCGACGACGATCGCGCGCTCGCGCCCGAGCGCCGCGATCAGATCGGCAACGTCGCCGACCAGCTTTTCGATCGTGTAGTTGGCGACGCCGCTTGGCGCGTCGGTCTCGCCATAGCCGCGCAGGTCCGGCGCGACGCAGGCGTGGCGGTCGCTGAGCGCGCGCAACTGATGGCGCCACGAATACCAGCATTCGGGAAAGCCGTGCAGCAGGACCATCGGCGGACCTGAGCCGGCGCGCGCCAGATGCATCCCGAGTCCGCCGCGCAGGGTCACGCGCTCATGCCGCCACGGTTCATCCATGCGTCCGCTCCGCCGTTTTCGGCGCGGCAATTCCGCTTGCGGGTGAAATGTTTCACCTTTTACGTTTTTTCTTCGCTTTGCGATGTTTCACGTGAAACGGGGTGCAATTCTTCACCCCCGCGCGCGCCTCCGCCGCATGCCAGCGCGGCGGCGCGGCCGCGATTATTCGGCGCAGACCCCCGCCAGACTGCATAGCGCGACGCTGCGCCGGCCCTCGC
>DAHZDR010000481.1 GCA_027403435.1 Deltaproteobacteria bacterium | reverse complement strand
ACAGATGGGTCACGAGGACCTTCAGACCCTCATCCGGCACTACTGGAGGTACATCAATCCGCAGCGGCTTGGCCCGGACGTCGTGGCCAGGCTGGAGTCTCTCGGAAGGGACGAAAGTCGTGCACAGAATGCCCAACTTATGCCCAACTCGATTGACTCAACCCTAAAATCGACTTCAATGACAGCTTCAAAAGTGGCGGTAAATCCGCTAAATCATTGAGGAATTTTCACATGCGCGCCCGTAGCTCAACTGGACAGAGCATCGGACTTCGGAGCCGAGGGTTGGGGGTTCAAATCCCTCCGGGCGCGCCATCATTCGCCGGATAACGGCGCGCTTGAGCGCCCCGCCGCCGCCGTGCTTACCTAAAGACGCGCGGCTTGGAGCGCGTCGGAAACGATCGCGGGAGACACAGGACTTTGGATTTCAATTTGCCGGCCGAACTGACGGCTTATCTGGCTGAGCTCGACGAATTTATCGAACGCGAGATCAAGCCGCTCGAGCGCGAAAACGACAATATCCGCTTCTTCGACCATCGCCGCGAATGGGCGCGCACCGATTTCGAGCGCGGCGGCCTGCCGCGGCATGAATGGGAGGCGCTGCTGGCGGAGATGCGCCGGCGGGCCGATCGCGCGGGCCATTACCGCTACGCCCTGCCGAAGGAATACGGCGGCAAGGACGGCACGAACCTCGGCATGGCCGTGATTCGCGAGCATCTGGCGGCCAAGGGTCTGGGACTCCATAACGATCTGCAGAACGAAAGCTCGATCGTCGGCAATCTGCCGACCGTGCTGATGTTCCGCGATTTCGGCACGCCGGAACAAAAGGCCAAATTCATTCCGGGGATTCTCGACGACAAGATTCGCGTCGCTTTCGGCCTGACCGAGCCGAATCACGGTTCGGACGCGACCTGGATGGAGACGCGGGCGGTGCGCGACGGCGACGGCTGGCGTATCACCGGGGCCAAGATGTGGAACACGGGGCTGCACGTCGCCACGCACGATTTCATTTTCGCGCGGATCGACGGCCGCGACGGAAGTCCGCGCGGAATCGCCTGCTTTATCGTGCCGACCGACAGCGCCGGCTTCAAAATCGAGGAATATCTGTGGACTTTCAACATGCCGACCGACCATCCGCGGATTTCGCTGACCGACGTATGGATTCCGGCCGACGCGATTCTGGGCGATCCGGGCAATGGACTCGCGGTGGCGCAGCATTTCGTGCATGAGAACCGGATTCGGCAGGCGGCGTCGTCGCTGGGCGCCGCGCAGTTTTGCATCAATGAGGCCGTGAAGTACGCGAGCGAGCGCAAGCCTTTCGGCAAGGCGCTGGCGACGAATCAGGCGATCCAGTGGCCGCTCGTGGAACTGCATACGGAGGCCGCAATGCTCCGCACGCTGATTCACAAGACGGCGTGGGAGATGGATCGGATGTCGAAGCCGGAAGTCGCCGAAAAGCTCTCGGACAAGGTTGCGATGTGCAACTATCGGGCGAACCGGCTGGTCTGCGAGGCGGCCGACCGCGCGATGCAAGTGCATGGCGGACTCGGCTATTCACGGCACAAGCCGTTCGAACATATCTACCGGCATCATCGCCGCTACCGCATCACGGAGGGCGCCGAGGAAATCCAGATGCGGCGCGTGGCGCAGATTCTGTTTGGTTTCGGCCGTGCGGGACGGAGCGAGGACTGAGGCGCGCCGGACGCACGATGAGCCAGGAGGAAACCTTTGCGGCGCGGCTGCGGGCCGCCATCGCGCGCCATCTGGGAGCGCCCGGCACGGTGCATAATCCGCAACGCCTGACGGGCGGGGCGACCAAGACGACCTGGTCGTTCGACGCCGACGCCGGCGGCCGGCGCCTTGAGTTGATCGCGCAGCTTTCCACCACGGGCGCCACCGCGGTTCCCGATCCGACCGCCGGATGGGGGCCGCATCTTAATTCAGACGACGACGCGCGGATCGTGATGGCGGCGGAACGGGCGGGCGTGCCCGCGCCGCATGTTTACGCGGTGTTCGACGACGCCGACGGCCTCGGTCATGGCTACGTCACCGGACGCGTCGCGGGCGAGACGCTGGGTCCGCGCATCGTGCGCGACGAGCAATTCGCCGGGGCGCGCGCCGCGATGGCGCGTCAGTGCGGCGAAATTCCTGCGGCAATTCATCGGATCGATCGGCGCGAGGCGCCCTTCCTGATCGGTCAGGACGCGATCGCGCAGGTGGCCGCGTATTATCGCTATGTCGATCATTACGGACTCAAGCTGCCGGCGGTCGAACTCGGCCTCAAATGGGCCGCCGATCACGCGCCGCGCAATCCGCGGCTCGCCGTGCTGCATGGCGATTTCCGCACCGGCAATCTGATCGTCGGCGACGAGGGCGTGCGCTGCGTGCTCGACTGGGAGATCGCGCAAATCGGCGATCCGATGCAGGATCTGGGCTGGCTTTGCGTCAAGACCTGGCGCTTCGGCGGCAAGCCGCCGGTGGGCGGCTTCGGCTCGCGCGAAGACCTTTTCGCCGCCTATGAACGCGCCAGCGGCGTTTCGGTCGATCCGGCGCACGTGCGGTTCTGGGAGGCGTTCGGCGACGTCAAATGGGCGATCATGTGCCTGCGCAAAGGGATGGCCTTCAGCGACGGCACGGAGCCGATAAGCGTCGAGCAGTCCGCGATCGGCCGCCGCGTCGAAGAGCCGCTATGGGATTTCCTCAACCTGATCGAGGGACGCGAATGACTCACCCGATCCGGCGCGGAGCGTAACGCCGATGCCCGCCAGCAAACCCGACGCAACGGTCCTGCTTCAGGCCGCGATGAAATATCTCGAAGAGGAATTGCTGCCCACCCTGAGCGGCTATCATCGCTTTCAGACGCGCGTCACGATTAACGTGCTCAACACCGCGCGCCGCGAACTCGAATTGCGCGGCGCGCAGGCCGCGGCCGAAACCGCGCGCTTGAAAGCGTTGCTCGGCCACGATGGCCCGCTCGCGGAGCTCAACGCCGAACTCTGCGCGCGGATTCGCGCGGGGGCGATCGCCGCCGACCACGCGGCGTTGCGCGACCACGTGCGCCGTTCGCTGGCCGACGCGCTCGCTATCAACAATCCAAAATGGCTGGCGCGATAGCCGCGCCGTCGAGCGTTCGGCCGAAGGCCGGGTCTGTGTGATGGACCAACCCGTTGCTGTTGGCGGCTGTAAATATCCAGCGATCAGATTGATGCTTGATGAAACGTTGAATAGAGGAGCAGTAGGGTTTATTGTCTTATTAAATAGTATTAAAGGATTAGTTAGTTGACTTGC
>DAHZDR010000454.1 GCA_027403435.1 Deltaproteobacteria bacterium | reverse complement strand
TCGCCGCCAACCCCGTCGGACCGTCTTTGCAGCCGCGCTGAAGCCTCGCGCATGGCTGAGGTTCCGGCGCCGTCCGCCGCCGCCGTCGCGACGAACGTTGGTGGAAAAATACTCGTCTTTCAAAGGCCACTATTAAATTTGCCCGCCGCCGCAGTCAAGGCCGACCACGCCGCGGCGCCACGCTCGACATCTTGCCGCCAGGCAAGAAATTTGACGCGATCTTTGGTCAATTGGCCCGCTTGACAAAAATTATCCGTTAAACTATGACTATTGTCGTGATTTTTGGTTTCATCACGTTATAATATCTTAACGTGACTCTATTGGTGCGGAAAGGGGCGATGGCGACCGCGACGCCGTCAAGCGGGTTGAATTGAGAGTACTGCACGTCTCTCCATACTTTATGCCCGCCGACTATTACGGCGACGCGGCGGAAAACACCTATCGTCTATGCTTGGGGGTCGCGCGGGTCGGATGCGATGTGCAGGTGCTCACCACCGACGCCGACGGTCCGCGTCGGACGGCCGACGTCGAGCATGGGCGCGATATCCTTGTCGCCGCCGGCTTCAGAGTACGTTACGCCCACCGGCTACCCTACGTAACCGTGACGCCCGGCCTGAGGCTCCGCTTGCTCCTCGAAACGCGCAAAGCCGACGTGGTTCATCTGACCGGCTGCAACCCGGCGATCGCGCTGCCCACCCTCGCCGCCTGCGCGGCTTTTCAAAAGCCCATAGTCTGGTCGCCCCGGGGCGCGATGCGGCGCTGGCGCGGCGGCGGATGGAAAATCGGACCGGGCGTGACCACGACCATCGGCCGACGGCTCGCGCCGCGCCGTATCGCACTGCATGCGGTGTCCGAGGAAGAGCGCGCCGCATGCGCCGCGCGGATGCCGGGAATCGCCGTCGCGACGATTCCCAATGGCGTGCGGATACCGCCCGAACCGCAACATGAACCCGGCGACGGCCGGCTCAGAATCGGCTTCGCCGGCCGGTTCGAGCCACGCCAGGCGCTCGGCAATCTACTCGAGGCCGCGGCGCTGCTGCGCGCTTCGGGACCGGCGTTCTCGATCACGATCGCCAGCGTCGGCGAACCTCGGCTCCAACGCGATTTGCGCGACCGCGTCGCGCGCCTCGGCCTCGGCGAGACGGTCACGATTATCGACCGCGGCAGCGGTCCCGCGCGGCGGAACTTCTTCCAACATCTCGATCTGTTCGTGCTGCCGTCCCATTTCGAGAACTTCGGCGCCGCCGTGGCCAAGGCGCTGGCGCGCGGCGTGCCCGTAATCGCCAGCCGCGGCACACCTTGGCGCCAACTGGACGAGCGCGGATGCGGCCTGTGGGTCGATAACGATCCCGCATCGCTGGCCGCCGCGATCCGGCGCATGAGCGCGATGCCGCTGGCCGAGATGGGCGCGCGCGGACGCGAATGGATGCGGCGGGAGTTCGACTGGAGCGCCGCGGCGCGCCGGATGTGCAATCTCTACGCCGCGCTTAGTTATGACCTTCCGCTACCGCTCACCGAGGCCACCACCGAGTTGTCCCAAGCCTGACGATTCAAGGCGCCATGAGCGTGTAAAGCGCGTCCAGTCCATCCGTAACGCGCGCTTGAAGACTTCGACCCAAAGCTTTACGAGCTTTACGGCCGCGCCGGAACGCGGCGCCAACCGCTTGGCGTAATCGCGCTGGCGTCATCGCGGACGGCCGAATTGCCCGCGCGTAAGGCGCCGCAGCTCGCGCGGGTCCGATTCCGTTACAAAACGCGACATGGACGCATCATCAGGGTCAAGCCGGCGCGCGCGACGGATCGCGTCGCGATTTTCACGGCATGAATTTCGCCGAATATTCGTCAGTTAAAACAATTCATACATAAACGAGTCAGTTAAAGACGGATTTTCATAAAGAGAACCTAAAATAATTCTTGCATCAGCAGCGTTGCATGTGCAGAGTAAGAGTGGACCGCCGAAGTAGAGACCTGAGTTCGGTCTTTGCTGTTTGTCGCGATATGACCATTATCAGTCCAACTTTGCGCCCTTTGGCCGCAACCATGATTGCGATGTTGCTGGCGATCATCGTGGTGCCACAGATCAAGCGCATGGCGCTCAGATGTGGCGTGACGGCGAAGCCGTGCACCGACGCGCCGCATCGCGCGGCTATGCCGCTGTTGGGCGGCATAGCGATAATCGGCGCGGTCATGGCGGCCTTGGCGACGGTGCATGCGCTTTCGCTCGGGATTCTCATCGGCGGCGTTGGATTGCTGGCGATTGGCGTACTGGATGACATTCTGGTGCTCCGTCCGCTCACCAAGTTGCTTGCCCAGGCCGTGATTGTGGCCTTGGTGCTGCCGCTGACGCCGTCGGCGCGGCTGGCGCCCTGGGGATGGGTTAATGCGCTCTTAACCGGATTTTTCCTGCTCGCGACGGTCAATTCCTTCAATCTTATCGACGGACTCGACGGTCTTGCGACCGGCGTCGGCATTGTGGTGGGCATGGCCGGCGGCGTGATCGCGCTGCTCCATCATGAGATCGCGCTGGGATGCCAGGGGTTGGCGATCGCGGGCGCGTTATGCGGCTTTCTGCTGTACAACGCCAGTCCCGCCTCGATTTTCATGGGCGACAGCGGCGCCTTGCCGTTGGGGCTGCTACTCGGCCTGATCTCGCTGCATGCCGGCGATCTTTCGGGAAATTCACGCCTGTCGCGTTATGTCGTGCCGATCCTGCTGATGCTGGTGCCGCTGCTCGACACGGCGATCGTCAGCGTGAGCCGGATGGCCATGAGCAAACCGATCTCGCGCGGCGGCCTCGACCATTCGCATCACAAGCTGCTGGCGCTCGGGCTGAGCGAACCGGTCGCGGTGGCGGTGTTCTGGGCGGTCGCGATGATGACGGCGGCGTTCGCGGTCGCGGTGGTGATCATGCCGCACGCGCTGTTGCTGGCGACGCTGCCGATGACGCTCGCGCTGTTCATGGTGATCGCGCTGTTCATGATCGATCTCACGTTCGACGCGGTTTCGCCGGGCGTGGCGTGGGGTTATCTGCAGGGACTGGCGCGCTTCATCCTGGCCTTCAGTTACAAGCGGCGGCTGGCGGAGTCGCTGCTCGACCTGGCGCTGATTCCGGCGGCCTACTTCGGCGCGTTCCTGATCCGGCTCGATTTCCAAATCAACGACGGTCTGATGGCGAGTCTGCTGGGCAGCCTGCCGTGGGTGCTGTTGATGACTTACGCCGCGTTCATGGCGGCGGGCGTCTATCGCGGGATGTGGCGCTACGCGAGCGTCTCGGACCTGTTGCGGATGACCAACGGCGCGGTGCTGGCGGGCGTATTCGTAGTGCTAATATCGATGGTTGCGCCGATCGAGCTGTCCGGATCGGTCGCGGTCCTCTACGTGATTTTGCTCACGAATCTGTTGGCCGCCAGCCGCTTTTCCTTTCGCGCGCTACGCAGAGGCGTGGCCTTGCTCGCCGTCGCCGACAATCGGGTGTTGATCGTCGGCGCGGGCGCGCTGGCCGAAGCGGCGGCGCGTTATTTGTCGGCCGCCAATGGCCGGCGGGTCAAGGTGGTCGGTTTCGTCGATGACGACCTGATGAAACTGGGCAAACTGGTGCATGGGCGCCAGGTGATGGGGTCGCTGGGGGATCTTGAACGGATCTTGCGGACGACGAGCTTCGATGAGTTGCTGGTGGCGGCCGATCCGCTGCCGCGCGAACGGATGCAGCGGCTTTGGGAATTCGCCAGCAGCCATAAAGTGCCGATGCGCCGCTTCTCGATCCGCGTCAATGAGTTAGGCCCGGTCAACGAAAGCGAAGGCCTGTCCCTCGCCGGAACGCCGCATGGCGCCGCCGGTGGATAGATACTCGCCTGATCTCCGGCAAATCGCTAGATTTTCAGGCACGGACGATGGTCGGCCGCCACCCGCAACATCGATTAACCGGGGGAAAACGATGGAACGCTCGCGTGAGCCGGTAAAGATTGTGCCGAAAGGCTGGGGCCGCGAAGTCTGGATCGCGAACAACGACCTCTATTGCGGGAAAATCCTCGAAATCCGCAAAGGCAAAATGTGCTCGCTCCACTTCCATAAGATCAAAACGGAATCGTTTTATCTGCGCGCCGGAAAACTCAAGGTGCGAGTCAAGGAATCGGCCGATTCCGCCACGCTCGAGGAGTTCGTGCTTGAAGCCGGCCAATGCATGGACGTCCCGATCGGCCTGGTCCATCAGATGGAGGCGCTGGAAGACGCCGAACTCTATGAATTTTCGACCCGGCACTTCGACAGCGATTCCCATCGCCTGATCAAGGGCGATTGACCCATCCGGACGCCACGCGCTCGCCCGCACGCGCGGCTTGCGGCATGATATGTAACGAATTCGCCGGCGCGCGAACGAGCACGCAGCCGCAGTATAGAGCGTCGATCCATGGCAAAAATCGCGTTAATCACCGGAGTCACCGGCCAGGACGGTTCGTATCTGGCCGAATTCCTGCTCAAACATGGGTACCAAGTTCATGGCGTCGTGCGGCGCAGTTCGAGCTTCGCCACCGGCCGCATCGATCATCTGCATCAGGGCTTCGGCGGCAACGACGCGCCCCTGCAACTGCATTACGGCGATTTGGGCGACGGCACCGGACTGCGGCGCATTATCGAGCAGGTGCGGCCCGACGAAGTCTATAATCTCGCGGCGCAATCGCACGTGCGGATTTCGTTCGATCAGCCGGAATACACCGCGGACGTGGTCGGCCTGGGAACGCTCAGACTGCTTGAAGCGATTCGCGATCATAATCAACGCCACGATCGCAAAGTTCGCTTCTATCAGGCCGGATCGTCCGAAATGTTCGGCGAAGTGGCGGAGCTGCCGCAGCGCGAAACCACGCCGTTCCATCCGCGCAGCCCTTACGCCTGCGCCAAGTGCTACGCCCACTGGCAGACCGTCAACTATCGCGAAGCCTACGGCCTGTTCGCCTGCAACGGGATTCTGTTCAATCACGAATCGCCGCGCCGGGGCGAGAACTTCGTCACCCGCAAAATCACCCGCAGCGCCACCCGCATCAAGCTCGGCCTGCAGGATAAACTGAGTCTCGGCAATCTTGACGCCAAACGCGACTGGGGCTTCGCCGGCGACTACATCGAAGCGATGTGGCTGATGCTGCAACAGGAGCGGCCGGAAGATTTCGTAATCTCGACCGGCGAAACCCATACGGTGCGCGAATTCCTCGACCTGGTGTTCGCGCGGGTGGGTCTGGACCCGGCGAAATATGTCGAATTCGATCCGCGTTTCATGCGTCCGGCCGAAGTCGATGTCCTGATTGGCGACAGCTCCAAAGCCAAGCGCGCGCTGGGCTGGGAGCCGCGCGTCAGGTTCCGCGAACTGGCGGATATGATGGTCGATGCCGACCTGGAGCTGGCCGAACGCGAAAAACGCAGCATGGGCTGAACCACGGCCGCAAGCGCCGAATACCGCCGGGCGGCGCCACGTCAGGGCGCGCTCAGCGCCGCAGGCCCAGCGCGTCGAGTTTGCGAATCAACCAGTCGATTCGGTCGTAACCCCAGAACAGTTCGCCGTCGATAACGAAAGTCGGCACGCCGAAGACGTGGTCGCGATCGGCCTCGGCGAAGCAAGCCTTGAGCCGCGGCTTGGCTACGGCGGCTTCATCGGCGAGGTAGCCTTCGAACGGGGCCGGATCGGCGCCGGCTTCGCGCAAAATTCCCGCCAGCGCCACGGGATCTTCCACCTCCAGCTCGCGTTTCCAGAAGCGCTCGAAGACGCGCTCCGCGTACGGATGGAACCGGCCCTGATCCTCCGCGCACATCCCGCCGTAAAAGGCGAAGCGAGCGCTGTAGATCTTTTTCGGCGGCATAATGGTCAGGCCGCGTTCGGCGGCGAAACGGCGGGCGTCGAGATAGAGATAGCGGACTTTAAGCTGGTCGCGCCGGGCGCGATCGGCCGTGTCGCCATAGACGCGCCGGATATTCACGCCGTGCGCAATGAAGC
>DAHZDR010000451.1 GCA_027403435.1 Deltaproteobacteria bacterium | reverse complement strand
GATCGTGCGCCAAAGCCGGACCGAAACGATAATCACCGGCACGTCGGCCGCCGCGACGATACCGATCACGGCGGCGAACCGCGCGACCTGCGGCGAATCGCCGGCCATCGCCCGCAGCATCAGGTAGCCGCCATAGAGCAGCCAGAGAATCAGCGTGGTGGTCAGCCGCGAATCCCAGGTCCACCATACGCCCCAGATCGGCCGCGCCCAGATCGATCCGGTGACCAGCACGAGGGTGCAGAAGACCATCCCGATTTCGGCGGCGGCGTAACCGAGATCGTCCCAGACCTGATTGCCGAGCCAGAGATAGAAGATGCCGGAAATCGCCACGAGGCCGAAGGCGGCGAAGGCGACCCACGCGCACGGCACATGGAAATAGAAGATGCGCTGCACGATTCCCTGTTCGGCTTCGGTCGGCACAAAGACAAAGGTCATGTAGATTGCGGCGAGCATCAGCAGGCCGGTCAGCGCGGCCAGCGCGCGGATAAACGAGTTACCCATCCGTCAATCCTCACCGAGCAGATGTTCGAACAGGATAAAGCCGGCGGCGACAAAGAGCACGTCGAACGCGACCATGATCCGCAGCCATTGGCCGAGCGCGCTCCACGGCGCGCCGGCGAGCGCGGCGGCGCTGGCCTTGACGCCGGCGATTAGCGCGGGAACATACATCGGCACGGCCAGCAGCGGCATCAGCAGGTCGCCCGCGCGGACCCGGCCGGAAATCGCGGCGAGCAGCGTGGCGAGCGCGGCGAAGCCGACCAGGCCGAGCGCCAGCGCCGGCAGCATCCGGGCCAGCCGCCAGTCGAAATCGAGGTTGAAGAACAGCGCCAGCATCACGACCACGGCGGCTTCCGCAACGATCATGAAGATCGAGGCGGCGGCCAGCTTGGCCAGAAACAGCGCGCCGCGATCGAGCGGACTCAGGTAGAGCGCGCGCAGGCATCCGTTGTCGCGTTCGGCGAGCACGGCGCGCGCGGCGCCAGCCATTCCGGCGAAGATCGTTGCGACCCAGAGCGCACCCGCCGCAAGCGGCGCGCCGGCGGCGCCGCCGACCGGATCCAGCGCGAAAACCATCACGACCAGGATCAAAATCGCGAGCGCGACCAGCGCGATCATGCTTTCGCCGCCGCGCAGTTCGAGCGTCAGGTCCTTGCGCAAGACCGCGATGAAACCGCCCATCGAAGCGTCAGCGCGCCGCCGCCGCGGAGCGATCGCGGGCGTCGGCGTTAGCGTCCGGGCCGTCGCCGCCGGCCGGCGTGGCCAGCAGCCGGCCGCGAATCAAGACGCGCGCGGCGCAGCGGGCGGCGTCGAGTTCGAACGCGCGATGGGCGGTGAGCGCGACCGCGCAGCCGCGCGCGAGCGCCTCGCGAAGCAGCGCCGCGGCGAGTTCGGCGCCGTCGGGATCGAGGGCGGCGAAAGGCTCGTCCATCAGCAGCGCGTCCGGGCGATGGATCATTGCGCGGGCGAGCGCGAGCCGCTGTTCCATTCCGCGCGAAAAGGCGCGCACGCGTTCGTTGGCGAAACCGGCGAGGCCGACGCGCTCAAGCCAGCGATCGATTTCGGCGGCGGGCCGCGCGACGCGGTAGAGCGCGCAAAAAAAATCCAGATTCTCGCGCGCGGTCAGATTCGGATAGAGGTAACTCTGATGCGTCAGTATCCCGAGCCGGCGGCGCGCCGCGGGTTCGAGCTTGCGGCTGGAGACGCCGAAGAGGCTGGAGTCGCCTCCGGTGGGCGCGCCGAGTCCGGCCAGCAAGCCGAGCAGCGTGGATTTGCCGGCGCCGTTTTGACCGATAATCATCAGGGCGCGGCCGGGAGGGATTGCCAGATCGACGCCGCGCAAAACCGGCGTCGCGCCGAAGCTTTTGCACAGCCCGCGCGCCGCGATCGCCGGCGCGTCCATCAGCCGGCCCGCGCGGCGGCGGAAGGATCGCCGGCCGCGCCGCACGCGGGACAGGAAGCGGTCCCGGCGCCGGGCGCGACTCCGGCGGCGCCGCAGCGCGGGCAGAAGCGGGGACGCGCGGCGGCGCGCGCGGACGAATCAGCCACGGCCGCGGCGCCATTGGGCGCGGCGCTGTTGGCCGCGGCGCCGTTGGCGGAGTCAACGGGAACGGCGGCCGGCGCCGGCGCGGCGATCCGGTCGAGCGCGGTCATCGCGGACAGGGCGCGATCTTCGAGCGTGCGTTTCAGCGTGAGGTAGTCGCCCTCGTCGAGCTTGCCCATCTCATGGTCGAATTCAAGCTCGCGCAGGCCCTGGACGGCGAGCGCGCGCAGATGCTCCTGGCGTTCGCGTTCGGGTGTGGCGATCCGGCGGCGCGAACGCGCGCCCTCGACCAGCGGCGCCGCGACGAACAGGGCGACCGCGACGACGATCATGATGGCGGCCAGATAAAACGCCACGGCTCAAAGGTCCTCGCGCAGGTCGCGTTCGAGCCGCCG
>DAHZDR010000447.1 GCA_027403435.1 Deltaproteobacteria bacterium | reverse complement strand
GTTCGCGATCGCCGCGTAAGCCACCGCAAGCTGAATCGGCGTAACCCCGACGCCTTGGCCAAAGCCGTGATCGGCCAGTTCGATTGGCTTCCAGGCCGCGGCCGGACGCATAATGCCGGCGGCTTCGCCCGGCAGGTCGATACCGGTGCGCCGGCCGAGGCCGAACGCCGCCAGGCCCGCGGCGAAGCGGCGCGCGCCGAGCGCGAGCGCGATTTTCGCGGCGCCGATATTCGACGACACCTCGACAATTCCGCCCAGATTGAGCCATCCGTGGCGATCGTCGTCATGGATCAGCCGGCCGCCGAAACGCCACTGGCCGTCCTGGCAATAAATCATCTGGGCGGGCGTGATGACGTGATCGGCCAGCGCGATCGAGCCGAGCAGCCCCTTCATGGTCGAACCCGGCTCGAAGGCGTCCTGGACGGCGGTGTCGTGCAGGCGTTGGTCGCCCTTGACGCCTTTGCCGGCGACGTTGGCGAGCGCCAGCACCTCGCCGGTAAAGGGATCGAGCACGACCGCGGCGCCGCGCCGCGCGCCGCTTTGGGCGACCTCGGCGGCAAGGTAATTTTCAGCCGCCGCCTGAATCGTCGAATCGATCGTCAGCGCCAGCCGGGCGCCCGGTTCGGAACCGCGCAGCGCCAGCGGCGAATCGAGAATCGGATGGCCGAGGGCGTCGTGGTAAAACTCCAGTTCGACCGGCGCGCCGCGCACCAGGCGATCGTATTCCAATTCCACCCCGGAGAGTCCCTGGCCATCCATCCCCGCCAACCCCACCACCGACGCGGCCAGGTTGCTCTCCGGGTAATACCGTTTGTATTCGCTAATCGCGCCGACGCCATCGAGTCCCAGGCCGGCGATCGCGCGGGCGCGATCGGGCGGCAGATGGCGCCTCAGCCAGACGAACGGCGCGGGCCGCGCGAGCCGCGCTTCAAGCGCCGCCGGCGACAGTCCGAGCGCCCGCGCCAGCCGCGCCCGTTCAGCCGCCGTCGAATGGCGCAGCAGGCGGCGCGGACATGCGTGAATTGAACGGGTTGCGGCCGAAAGCGCGAGCGGCTTGCCGTCGCGATCGACAATCGGACCGCGCACCGCCGCGAGCGTGACGGCCGCGGTATGCTCGCCGCGGGCGATCGCGGCCAGCCGCGGACCGTCGATCAGCGCCACTATCGCGAGCCGCGCCGCCGCCAGCGCAAACAACGCCGCCAGCGCGACGGTGAGCGCGCCAATCCGCATCCGGCGCTGGCGAAACGCGTCGTTCACGGCATCACCACCACCTGCGACGGCGCGGCGGGCGCAAGGCCATACCGTGGCGCGAGCGCGCGCAGCCGGGGACGCGCTTCGAGTTCGGCCGCCTCCAGCCGCAATTGCTGATTGCGGGCCTCAAGGTCGCGAATCCGCAAGCGCAAGCCGGAGAGCCGATAGCCCTCCTGCGTGATTTCCAGACGCACCATCAGGAGGGCGAAGCCGACGACCACGATCGCCGCCGCCAGCAGCGCCGGAATCAGCCGCGCGGGGGGCGCGGCGGGACGCCCGCGGCGGCTCATGGCGCGCTCCGTTCAAGGCAGCGCAGACGCGCGCTGCGCGCGCGGGAATTTTGCGCGACCTCGGCGGCCGCCGGGCGCATCGCCTTGCGCGTCGTCAGGATGAATCCGCCGTCCCGCGCATACTCGCGAAAGCGGCGTTTGACCGGCCGATCTTCGAGCGAATGATAGGCGAGGATCACGATTCGCCCGCCCGCGGCCAGCCGCCGCGGGGCGCGCTCGAGCAGCGCGGCGAGACTTTCCAGTTCGCGATTGACGGCGATCCGCAGCGCCTGAAAAACCCGGGTGGACGGATTGATTCCGCCGACCCGCGCGCGGCCGCCAACCGCTTCGATCAACGAACGCAGATCGCCGGTGGTCGCGAGCGGGCGGCGGCGGCGCGCCGCCACGATCGCCCGCGCGATCCGCCGCGCGCCGCGTTCTTCGCCGTAGTCGCGCAAAATTCGCGCCAACTCCTCTTCGGGTTCCTCATTCACGATATCGTAAGCGCTGACCGGCTCCCGCCGATCCATCCGCATGTCGAGCGGGCCGTCGAACCGGAAACTGAAACCCCGCGCCGGATCGTCAAGGGCGAAGCTCGACATGCCCAAATCGGCCAGCACCGCGCCGACGCAGGGAATTCCGCATTCGTCGAGAACTTCATCGAAAGCGCGGAAATCGGCCTGCCGCAGAGTGACGCGCGCACCAAAGCGGGCCAGATTCGCGGCCGCCGCTTCAAGCGCCGCGGCGTCACGATCGAGGCCCAGCAGATGGGCGTCGGTCGCCTCGAGCAGGGCCGCGGCATGGCCGCCGAGGCCCACCGTCGCGTCCACTATGACCAGCGGGTTCGGAGCGCGAACGAGCGCCGTAACCT
>DAHZDR010000415.1 GCA_027403435.1 Deltaproteobacteria bacterium | reverse complement strand
CGATATCGTCGTCGATGGGGTAAGCACGATGGCGAATTATCGCCTCGAGTTCAACCAGAAGATGAACGCCGGCGGGTTCGCCAAGCTCGAAAGCGAGTTGAAGCGCAAGATCGCGCAAACGCCGCCATAAACCAGTTGCATCATGAAACCTGATCGGCAAGGATTTGCGCCGCGCGTAAATAGCCGACTTCGCCGGTAATCTATTGCCTTGCGCGGCGCCGTCCGCGCGCGCCAGATTTAATCAGGTTCACGCCACACGGCCGTCCCGCGCCGTAACCGGGGAGCAGCTAATGATTGACGTTTATTTCTGGACCACGCCCAACGGCTACAAAGTAACCATCCTGCTCGAAGAGCTGGGCTGGGAATACAAAGCGATTCCGGTAAATATCGGCAAGGGCGATCAGTTCAAGCCCGAGTTCCTGAGAATCAGTCCGAACAACCGGATTCCCGCGATGGTCGATCATGATGGTCCCGACGGCCGGCCGATCGCGATTTTCGAATCGGGCGCGATTCTGATGTATCTGGCGGAAAAGAGCGGCTGGAAATTCATGCCGCACGACGTGCGCCGGCGTTACGACGTGGTGCAATGGCTGATGTTCCAGATGGCGAGCGTGGGGCCAATGCTCGGCCAGTCGCATCATTTCCGCCGCTACGCGCCGGAAAAGCTGCCATACGCGATCGATCGCTATACCAACGAGGCGCGGCGCATCTACGGCGTAATCGACAAGCGCGTCGGCGCGGTTCCGTATCTGGCGGGCGACTATTCGATCGCCGACATGGCGGCCTATCCATGGATTCGGCCGCATAACTGGCAGGGCCAGAATCTCGAGGATTTCCCCAACCTGAAGCGCTGGTACGACGCGATCGAGGCGCGCCCCGCCGTGCAACGCGGAATCGCGGTGATGAAGGAAGAGCTCGAAAAATCCCGCGGCGCCGCTCCCGACAAGAAATCCTGGGACGTGCTGTTCGGCAAGGAGCAGTTCGAAAAGCGCTAGGCGGGCAATGCCGCATGACGGCGGCGATCGCGGCGCGCGCCCGTGTCAGCGATTGCCGCCGGAGCGGCTGCGATCGAGCAGCTTGAGCAGCGTGTAAACGGTTTCGGTCGCCGGCGCCCGCATCCCGTGACGGCGCGCCGCGCGCATCACGGCGCCGCTGATCGCGTCGTATTCGAGGCGCTTGCCGCGTTCGAGATCCTGTAGCGTCGAGGGTTTGATGGCGTAGGCGTTGAGGCTTTTCTGAATCTGCTCCAGTTGCAGGTCGGCGCGTTCGTCGCTGACCCTGGCGCCCTCGGCGCGGCCAACGGCGAGCGCCTCGAGCATCAGCGTGCGCGACAAATTGTAGCCGTCGGGATCCTCAAGCATCTGGCCGAGCGTGCTGCGGCTCAAGGTCGCGACGGTGTTGGTGCCGTTGTTGCCCATCAGCTTGTACCAGCGGACGGTTTTCAGATCCGGGGTGAGTTCGCCGAGAATGCCGGCGCGCTGGAAGACCTGGGCGAGGCGTTCGGCGCGCGGCGTAATCGAACCGTCGATCTCGCCGAATTCGATAAGGCCGAGCGCGGTATGGTTGAGCCGGCCGGGCGCGGTTATCTCGGCGCCGACGCGCGAATTGCCGCCCATCACCGCGGCGCGCGGAAAATAGCGGCATAGAGCGTCTTCATTTTCGACGCCGTTCTGAATCGTCATGATCACGCCGTCGGGCGCAAGGCAATCTTTGATCTGCGCGGCGGCGGCGTCGGTATCGTAGGATTTGACGGCGAACAGAATCAGATCGTACGGCGCGAAATCCGCGGGGCGATCGGTCGCCGTCACGTCGAGCCGGAAATTGCCCTTTGGGCTTTGGACTTCGAGTCCGGCTTCACGCAGGACGCGCAGATGTTCGCCGCGCGCGCAGAGGACCACCTCTTCGCCCGCCTGCCGCAAGCGCGCTCCGTAGTAGCATCCGACCGCGCCCGCGCCCATCACCAGGATTTTCATCGCCGCGCCTCTTTTCCGTCGATGCGAACTATTTCATACCGTGCGCGCGCGTAGTCAAGCGCGCCGCACGATTCCGCCGTCAGGCGGCGTTGCGCTCCAGCGCGCCGCGCCATAATTCCGCGACCCGCGCCCGCAACTGCTCGAGCGCGCCGTCGTTGACCACGACGATCGAAGCGTGGCGGCGCCGGTCGTCGTCGGAAAGCTGCGCGCGAATCCGCGCCTCGGTCTGTTCCGGCTTCATCCCGCGGTCGCGTTCGACGCGTTCGATCACGCGCTCCTTTGCCGCGGCCACCAGCCAGATTTCGTCGAACAGCGCCTGCCAGTTCGCCTCGATCAGGATGGCGGCTTCGATCACGATCGGTTTGCGTTCGCCGTCCGCGCGCATCGCGGCGACCATCTCGCGCATCCGCGCGAACATTTTGGGATGAACGATCGCGTTGAGCCGTTTGAGCGCCGCGGGATCGCCGAAGACGATGGGCCCCAGCTTTTTGCGATCGATCGCGCCGTCGGGCGCGAGGATTTCCCGGCCGAAGGCGTCGATCATTTCCTGGTAGGCGGGGCCGCCGGGTTGATAGATGGCGTGGCCAACCTGGTCGGCGTCGAGCACCGGCGCGCCCAGTTCGGCGAGGAATTTCGCCACCGTGCTTTTACCCGAACCGATTCCGCCGGTGAGTCCGATCGTCAACATCGCAAACGTTCTCCAAACATCGCGCGGCGCGCGGGGAATTCCAGGCTGCCACTGCTAGCCCAAGTCGGGGCGCGAGGGAAGCGCCGGCGCCGCGGCGGCGGACGCGATCGCCGGCGGAGGGTTCTCTTCGCCGCGCCGCTCTTCTAAGATTCGATCCGATGAACACTGCGCATCATGACGGGGAACCGCGCGGCGGCGACGTAATCGTCGATGGCTTGCGGCTGCATTACCTGGACTGGGGCGGCGACGGTCCCCCAATCCTGTTCCTTCACGCGACCGGGTTTCTCGGACGCATCTATGGGCCGATTCTGCGGGAGTTGCGGCGCGCCGGCCACGTTTACAGTTACGACCAGCGCGGCCACGGCGAAAGCGAGCTGCCGCGCCGGCCGATCGACGGCTGGCATACGACGGCCGACGATCTGGAAGGGTTTATCGACGCGATGGGCTGGCGCGGCGTGCGCGGGATCGGCCATTCCGCCGGTGCCACGGCGATCGGCGCGGTCGGCGGCCGGCGGCCCGAATTGATCGCGCGCGCGGTGCTGGTCGAGCCGGTGATCCTGGATTTGACGACGCCGCCGTTGCGCCGTCCCACCGAGTTGCGCGAGCGCACGCTCAAACGCAAACGGGTTTTCGACAGCGCCGCGGCGATGTACGAAAACTTCCGGGCCAAGCCGCCGTGCGACACCTGGCGCGAGGAAATTCTGCGCGACTATTGCGAATTCGGCTCCTTCGAAACGCATCACGGAGCGCGCGCGCTGCGCTGTTCGCCGGAGGTCGAGGCGCGGGTTTACGAGACCTCGCGCGATTTCGACGGGCTGGGCATGATGCTGCGCTGCCCGGCGCCGATGCTCGTGCTGTTCGGCGAAAAGAGCGAATCGCCGGGCGTGTTGCTGGCCGATCGCGTGGCGCGCGAGGCGCCGCGGGCGCGCGTCGAGATCATCCCGGAGACGACGCATTTCCTCCCGATGGAGCGGCCGGAGCTGGTCGCGCGCAAAGCGCTGGAATTTTTCGCGGCCGAATAGCCGGCGCCGCGCCGCCGTGAGTTTTTGGATTAGCCGCTGGAACCGCCGCCGCGCGCGATTCCAGCATGCAGGAGCGCGCGCGCCTC
>DAHZDR010000245.1 GCA_027403435.1 Deltaproteobacteria bacterium | reverse complement strand
ATTTCGGCCAGGCATAAGTCGAAAAAGCCCACCACTTCGGCGAACGGAACCGTGGCGGCGGCGTCCGGCGCGCGCTTGTCATTATCGACGGCGGCCGCCGGCGGCAGCGCCGCGCCATAGAGCTCCAGAATTTCGTCGCGCCGTTCGAAGCCGCTCGGAAATCCGCCCGGATGGGCCACGCAAACCGCGCCCGCGGCGTTGGCGAGCCGGCCGATTGCCGGCCACTCGAGGCCCCATCGAAGACCCGCGGCCATGGCGCCCAGAAAGGCGTCGCCGGCGCCGGTGGAGTCGATTTGGCGCACGCGGAACGCGGGAATCCGCAGGGCGGCGCCGTCGGCGGCGATCGCGCAGCCGCGTTCCCCGTCGGTAATCGCCACCGCGCGATTCCGATAGCGCGCCCGAATCGCTTCGGCCATCCGCAGCGGATCGCGCGCGCCGGGCGCCAGTTCGCGCGCCGCGGCCGTCGCCGGTTTCAGATAGGTGGCGAGGCCCAGGACGCGTTCCAGCTCGGCTTGAGAGCCCAGCGTGGCGCAGGCGTCGGCCGGCGTCACGTCCACGTCGAGGATGGTGGGGATGCCGTGGGCGCGGGCAAGGGCCAGAATCGCGGCGACGGTCGCGAGCGGGAGCTGCGAAATTTCCGTGGTCACGAGATGGGCGGCGCGGATAAAGGCGCCGTGGCGGCGGCGGATTTCCACCGGCCGGAGTTCGGCGGTCGCGCCGCGCAGCATGTAAATCGCGCGATTTCCCGCCGGATCGACGAAGATCGTCGCGCTGGAGCTGGCGCCGCCGTCAAGCGTCAGATGATGGCGGATGCCGAGCGCGTGCATCCCGGCGCGCAGCAGTTCGCCGTTGCGATCGTCGCCCATTTTGCCGAAGATGCCGGTCTTGAGTCCGAGCACCCGCGCCCATCCGAGATGGTTCAGGGTCACGCCGCCAACGGCGGGTTGAGCGGGCGGGGCGCCCGCGGCGTCGGTTAGGATTTTTTCGTCGGCCCCGATAATTCGCGGCGTGTGATGGAAATAATCCACCACCATGCTGCCGCATCCGACCGCGTCGAGTTTCGCTTCAGGCATCCCGCAGCGCCATCCGGCGCCCGGCTGGCCGCGGCGGCGCACAGGCGCTCAGCCATTCCGGTTCAAGGGTGACGCAGGCGCGGCGGCGCAATTCGTTGAAACGCCGGATAAAGACCCGGCGTTCTTCCGGCGCCAGCGCGGGCGTGCCGGGGGCGACCGCCTCGCTCGAAATGACGCCGAGATGGCCGAGCGCGGCCTTCAGGCAGGCGATCGTCCGCTTGCGGCTCTCGCCGGGAAATTCTCCGGCGGCGCGGAACTCCTCCATGACCGCGCCATAGCGCCCGCTCAGGCCGGCTTCGCCGGCGCTGCATACTTCCCATGCCCGCCGCCACTCGCGCGGCATCGCGTTGGCCGCGCCGGCCACCGCGCCATGCGGCAGCGCGCCGTTGGTCAGATAGCGGTTCCATCCGGAGCGCAAACGGCCGCGCAGTCCGGCCGCCGGCTGAAACAGATCGAAGATTAGATAGGCGTTGCCGGGATAGATCGCGAATTCGCCGACGCGTTTGAAATGCGCCGCCGCCCGCGTATAGTTGCCGAGCACGGCTTTGCCCGAAGTCACCTTGATTCCGTTAACATACGCCAGTTGACTCATGCGCTTGACGTCGCGCGTATGGAGATGCGGCGACTTGCCAGCCGCGGCGATATCTTCATTATCGTACAGGAAAATCGGCAGCGTGCGGCCGCGCCGCTCGAAAACCTCGCCCAGGTCGCGGGTGACGAACTCGACCGGGTCCTGCACGTCCGCGATCGAAAGCGGCGCCACGACCGCCGCGTCGGCGCCGATCGCGAGCGCATGTTCAAGGTTTTCGAGGGTTTCGGCGCGGGTCGGCGCGGTAATTCCGGCCCACGCTTCGGCGGGTTTACCTGTGGCCGCGGCGCGCCGGCATTCTTCAACCGCGATTTGCGCGACCAGTTGCCGGCGTGGATTATCCATCCGGTTCCATTCGCCGGTGGTGCCCGCGGCGAAGATGATATCCGCGCCGGCGCCGCCCTGCAGCACGTAGCGAATCACGGCGCGCTGTTCGTCAACCAGCACCCGGCCCGCGCGATCCATCACCGTCACGATCGGGACCGAGAGTCCCGCCGGCGGCCGATAGCGCGAAGCGACGCGCTTGCGCCTGATTCGCGCCGTGGCGAGCGCCAGCAGGTTGCGCCGATTGGTCGTTTCCGGGGCCGTCATCGCGCCCTCCTAGAGCAGTGCAAGCCCCACATGCGTGGCATATTTATATTCTCCGTTAAGACCGTAGCTGTAGTTTTGCACCAACCCTTCGAAGCGAATCTGGTAGTTGCCGGCGGCGGACAGCGCCTGCGGCGGCGGATTCATCGCCCAGGCGCCGATTTTACACGCGTCGATCATCGCCTGATCGACTTTGGCCACGCCCGAACGCTGCTCGATCGCGATATCGGTCAGCCGTCCCTGTGCGGTCATCGTGAGCCGCAAAATGACCGGCTTGAGATCCTTGGCCATGGCGTATTTGCCGAATTTGGCCGCTTCGATCGACTGTGCGGCCTTCAGCGTTTGCCGCAGTATCGCATAGCAGAATTCCGGATATTGCCGCGCCTTGGCGTTGAGCAGGGTGGTATCGCCGGGCGGCGGCGCGATATCGCCAGTATAAGTGTTGGCGGTTGGATTGGCGAGGTAGAGCCGCGCCAGAGCCACGTCCGTCGTATTTTGCGGCGCCGCGGCGGCGCTTTTTGGAGTGGCCGTAAGCAGGGTCTGGTTCGCGATCAAGCCCGAGGTCGTATTCGCGGCCGAAAGCTGGGAGAGGTTCGTCACCACCCGCGCGCCGCCGGCGAAATCGGGTTCGGCGGCGGCGGTTGATTGCGCCGCCGGGGCCGGACCCGCCGCGCCATTCGCGCCGCATCCAGCCACCGTCAGCATCAGCGCCGCGACCATCACGGCGCGCGCCATCCCTGTTCGGATAATCTCCACCGTTTGCTTGTTCCAGGCCGCCAATCGTCGCCCCGCTCCGGCGCGAGAAATATTTTAATGCCTAATAATCGTAAATTTCAAACATAAGAAATACGCAAATCGGATCGAACCGTCCAGCGGCTTGGCCGGCCTCTGGCGGAACGCCTTGCGCCGGCCGCGCGAGTGGTTATGCTGGAACAAGGGAAAGACGGCATGGGAATTGAGCCGTCGATTCCGACGTGTTAAGCTGCGGGGTTTGCAGGGACGGACCGGGACATATCGATGAAAGCTGGAATTCATCCGCAATATCGCCGCTGCGTGGTGACCTGCGCATGCGGAAAGACCTTCGAAACGCATTCGACGCAGCCCGAGATCCACGTTGAAGTCTGCTCGAATTGCCATCCGTTTTATACCGGGCAACATCGGCTGGTCGATACCGCCGGCCGGGTCGAGCGCTTCAAACGCAAGTATGGCATGAAGTAGCCTTGCAACTCCCGCCGCGCGGGGGCGCGGGGTCCGCGCGGCGGAGCGCCACGGTCGGCGCCGGCGGTCGCCGCGCGCCATTTTATTTTGTCCCACGCCGCGGATCTCGCCGGCTCCCGGCCGCGCCGCCAGATTTGCAATGCTTGATAAGCTAAAAGGGATTGAGGACCACTATGGCGAGCTCGAACGCCGCCTGAGCGACCCCGCCGTTATCGCCAACAATCGCGAGTACGCCGTGCTCGCCCGCGAACGCGCGCAACTGGGCGAGGTCGCGCACGCGATTCGCGACTATCGCAAGCTGCTCGATGAAATCGCCGGCCATCGCGCGCTGCTCGAGGGCGACGACCACGAACTGCGCGACCTGGTTAAAAGCGAGCTGCCCGCGATGCTCAAGCGGCAGGCCGCCGTCGAAGACCATCTCAAGCAATTGCTGGCGCCGCGCGATCCCAACGATGACCGCAACGTCCTGCTCGAAATTCGCGCCGGCACGGGCGGCGAGGAAGCGTCGCTGTTCGCCAGCGGCCTGTTCCGGATGTACACGCGTTACGCCGAGCGTCATCGCTGGAAGGTCGAAACGCTCAGTCTGAGCGCGACCGGCCTCGGCGGCATCAAGGAAGTAATCGCGCAAATCAGCGGGCAAGGCGCCTACAGCCGGCTCAAATTCGAGGGCGGCGTCCATCGCGTGCAGCGCGTCCCCGCGACCGAAGCCGCCGGTCGTATCCACACCTCCGCGGTGACCGTGGCTGTGATGCCCGAGGCGGACGAGGTTGAAGTCAATATCAACGAGGAAAAGGACCTGCGCATCGACGTGATGCGGGCGTCGGGACCCGGCGGCCAGAGCGTCAACACCACCGATTCCGCCGTGCGCATCACGCATCTTCCGACCGGGATGGTGATCGTCTGCCGCGACGAAAAATCGCAGCACAAGAACAAGGCCCGCGCGCTCAAAATCCTGCGCGCCCGCCTGCTCGATCTCGCGCACGCCGAACAGGACGCCAAAATTGCCGAGGCGCGGCGTTCGATGGTCGGCTCCGGCGATCGCTCGGAGCGCATCCGCACCTATAATTTCCCCCAGTCGCGCGTCACCGACCATCGCGTCAACCTGACGCTTCATCAGCTCGACCAGGTGCTCGACGGCGCGCTCGATCCGCTGATCGACGCGCTGACCACCAGGGAACGGGCGGCGGCGCTGGGCGCCTGACGCGCGCCGTCCGGGCGCAAGTTCGGCCGATGCCGCCCGAATCTTCCCGCCTGCGCCGGACGATCGGCGAAGCCGCCGCGCGGCTGGCGCGCGCGGGCGTGGAGGGCGCACGGCTCGACGCCGAACTGATGCTGGCGGAGGCGGCCGGCGTCGATCGCGCGCGGTTATACGCGGGCGCCGGCGCGCTGGATTCGGCGGCGCACGCGCGGTTCGCGGCGATGGTCGAGTTGCGGGCGCGCCGGATGCCGTTGGCGTATATCCTCGGCCGGCGCGAATTTTATTCGCTCGAAATCAAAGTCGCGCCCGGCGTGCTGATTCCGCGGCCGGAGACCGAGACCCTGGTGGCGCTCGCGCTCGACCAGCTCGCGGTCCGGCCGGCCGCGCGTGTGCTGGACCTCGGATGCGGCTCCGGGGCGATCGCGCTGGCGCTCGCCGCCAACGCTCCCCAAGTGCGGATCGTCGCCGCCGATATCGCCGCCGGCGCGCTGGAAAGCGCCGCGCAAAACGCCGCCCGGCTCGGCCTGGCGGCGCAAATCGAGTTCGTGCGCGGCGACTGTTTCACGCCGCTCGACGGCGCTGGCGAACTGGGCCGCTTCGACCTGATCGTGGCGAATCCGCCCTATATTGCCGACGCTGAAATCGCCGCGCTAGCGCCCGAAGTCCGCGATTTCGAGCCGCGGATCGCGCTTGCCGGCGGCGCCGACGGACTCGATTTTTATCGCCGGATAGCGGCCGGACTGAACGCCCATCTGGCGCCCGCCGGCGCCGTAATCGTCGAAGTCGGCGCGGGCCAGGCGGCCGCCGCGGCCGCGATTTTCCACGCCGCCGGACGCGCCGCAATCACGATCGCGCGCGACCTTGCCGGAATCGAGCGCGTGCTGCTCGCGCGCTGACGGCGGCCGCGCGCGCCTTACCGTTTCGGCCGCTGATTGCGGACTATGGCATGGAACGAAATCAGCGTGATGACCGCGCCGATCGCCGAAACGCCGACGCTGTATGGATTCAGGCCTCGGACTCCCGGCTCGCCATAGGCGTTGAAGATGGCGCTGCCGACGAACGCGCCGATAACGCCGAGCGCCAGATCGCGGGGGAGACTTTCGCCGCGCTGGTTCACGCTCAGACTCGCGACGAATCCTGAAATCAAACCAACCGCAATCCACGCCAATAAGGCCATTACGACGCTCCTTCACTCCGCATTGCGCGCTG
>DAHZDR010000371.1 GCA_027403435.1 Deltaproteobacteria bacterium | reverse complement strand
GAGCGGCCGCTCGACAGGAAGGTGAAGGCGAAGATCGCGCATTTCTGCAACGTCGAGGAAAATTGCGTGATCGCGGCGGTCGATGTCGAAACCATTTACGAAGTGCCGCTCAAGTTCCATCAGGAAGGCTTCGACCAGCGCGTGGTCGAGAAGCTGAATATCTGGACCGGAGAGCCGAATCTGGTCAAATGGCGCCGCCTGGTGAAGACCGCGCAGAATCCCAAGGCCATCGTGAATGTCGCGATCGTGGGCAAGTACGTCAATCTGGTCGATGCGTACAAAAGCCTGCACGAAGCGATGGCGCATGGCGCGATCGCCAATGAGGCGCGCGTGCAGATCGATTACGTTGACGCCGAAGAGCTGGAAAAGAGCGATCCCGCCAAGCGGCTCGCGGGCGCGCACGCTATCATCATCCCCGGCGGCTTCGGCGAACGCGGGATCGAGGGCAAAATCCGCGCGGTGCGCCACGCCCGGGAAAATGGCGTGCCGATATTGGGCATCTGCCTGGGCCTGCAAGTGATGGTGATTGAGTACGCGCGCAACGTGCTGGGACTGAAGAAGGCGAATTCACGCGAATTCGACGACCAGGCGCCGGACCTCGTGATCGACATGATGGAGCGGCAGAAGGACGTCACGAACAAGGGCGGCACGATGCGGCTGGGAGCGTATCCGTGCGCGATTAAGCGCAATTCGCTGGCCTATTCGCTGTATCGGCGCAATCGCGTCGCCGAGCGCCATCGCCATCGCTACGAAGTCAGCAATCACTATCGCGACGCGTTGGAAAAGGCGGGATTCAAGGCCTCGGGCGCGTCGCCCGACGATTCGCTGGTCGAAATCATGGAACTGCCGAAGCATCCGTGGTTCCTCGGATGCCAGTTTCATCCGGAGTTGAAATCGCGCCCCCTCGATTGCCATCCCTTGTTCCGCGGCCTGTTGCGGGCGGCGGTGCGGCGGCGCGCGGCGCTAGCGCCGGAGCGCTCGAAGGTCCGGGAGCTGCGGACGGCGTGAACCGGGTCGCTGAAATCGACGCGGGCGGCGGCGTGGTCTTTGGCGGACCGAAGCTGGTCGCGATCGCCGGTCCCTGCGTAATCGAAAGCGCCGACGCTTGCCTGAGACACGCCGAACGAATCGCCGCGATTTCCCGTCAGACCGGCGTGCCAATCGTCTTCAAAGCGTCGTTCGACAAGGCCAATCGCACCAGCGTCACTTCGTTCCGCGGCCCGGGACTGGTCGCAGGGCTCAAGATTCTGGCGCGGGTGAAGCGCGCCACCGCGATGCCCGTGCTGACCGACATTCACGAGCCCGGACAGGCCGCGGCCGCCGCCGAAGTTGCCGACGTGCTGCAGATTCCCGCCCTGCTGTCGCGTCAGACCGACCTCGTGATGGCGGCGGCGCGGACCGGCCGGGTGGTGAATCTGAAAAAGGGTCAGTTTCTGGCGCCGTGGGAGATGCGGGCGGTCGTGGCCAAGGCGGAAGCGGCCGGCGGCCGGCGGCTGGTGCTTACGGAACGCGGCTTTTCCTTTGGCTACAACAACCTGGTCGCGGATCTGCGGTCGCTGGCGATTATGCGCGAGTTCGGCTACCCGGTCTGCTTCGACGCGAC
>DAHZDR010000368.1 GCA_027403435.1 Deltaproteobacteria bacterium | reverse complement strand
GAACGGCTTGGCGCGGCGCTTCCCGTCGGCCGGCCCGCGCGCCTGCCGCGAATCGATCCCGCACTGCTGTTCGCGGTTTCGCCGCGCGCCACAGCTCCCGCGTTCGCCCGGCGGGCGTTCATCTCCGACATTATGACATGGCATTACGAACGGCCGGAGCGCTGCGCCGCGCATCTCGAGCACGATCGCGAATTCGTGCCGTGGATGGCGGCGCGCGGGGTCAACGCCTTTTCATGGATTCGCCACGAACGCGATTCGCGCCTGAAAATCGACGAGCTGATTCCGGCGCTGCGCGCGCGCGGTATCGCGCCGGAGTACGGCGGCCATGTGCTGAAATTGCTGATGCCGCGCGGCGAGTTCGCGGCGCATCCCGAATATTTTCCGCTCGGCGCGGATGGCGCGCGCAATCCGCGCGGCAATTTATGCGTCGCGAATCCCGCCGCGCTGGCGATCGTGCGCGACGGCGCGGTCGCGTATGCCGAGGCGAATCCGGAATGCGCCCTGCTGCACGTCTGGGGCGCCGACGTCTGGGCGGGCGCGTGGTGCCGATGCGGCGCTTGCGCGGCGCTCGGGCCGCGCCGCCAGTATCTCGGCGTGGTCAACGCGATCGCCGACGCGCTGGCCGAACGCGGCGTCGCGACGCCCGTCGCCTGGCTCGCCTATCACGACACGATCGATCCCGATCCCGCGCTCGCGCCGCGCGATAACGTGATCGTCGAATGGGCGCCGCGCGAACGCTGCTACAGCCACGCGATCGACGATACGGAATGCGCGGTGAATCGCCGCCACTTCGCATCATTCAAGGCTTACTTCGAGTTGTTCGGCGGCCGGATGCGCGTCTTCGAATATTACGCGGACGCGATTCTGTTCGGCGGCCTCGGATTCGCGACGCCGGCCGTGATTGCGCGCGATTTGCGCGCCTACCACGCGTTCGGCGCGCGCGAAGTGTCGTGCCTGACGTTCGGCGCTTACAGCCTGCTCGCCTATCCGGTCAACCTCGAGGCCTTCGTGCGCGGCGCGCGGTCGATCGGGTTCGCGCCCGAGACGGCCTTTGCCGACGTCGCCGCCGGCCTCCATCCGGCGTGCGCCGGGGAAATGGCCGGCGCCTATCGCGCGCTCGCCCGCGCTTCGGCGTTGATCCTCGATACCGGCGGCGACGTGATGCGCCCGGCGCTGGGCCGCGCCGACGCGGCCGAACGCGTCGCGGCGCTGCGCGCGGCCGGCGAAATCCTCGGCCAGGCGATCGCGGCGGCCGACGCGATCGCCTCGGCCGCCGCCGATCGCCTCGCCGCCGCCGAGCGCGCCGTTTGGCAATATGGCCGGGAAGTTGTACACGGTCTTGCGGATTATATTGCCGCGGCCGCCGACCGCGGCCCGGACCGCGCCCGACGCGGCGACGCCGCCCTCGCGCGCATCGCCGACGCCGTGATTCATGTGCGCAACGCCGACGGCCGGCTCAAGGGAACCTGGGGCGCCCACGATATCGAGTGGGTGCGCGAAATCTGGCTCGCCGCGCTGCGCCGCAAATTCGGATGAGCCGCGGCGGCGCGCTCGGCGCGCGGCGGCGGAAAAACGTCTTTGGAGGCCGACCCGATGGAAAACGCAAGCGGATATCAGTTGCCGGCTGAACTGATCGCGTTGCGCGACAACGTGCGCCGCATCATCAAGGAAGAAGTCATACCCGCCGAAGCGCGCGTCGATCCCGACGCCGCCGAAATTCTCGAGGAGGACTACCAGCGCATCGCGCGCAAGGTCCAGGCCGCCGGGATGTGGTGCATGGGCTCGCCGCAACGCTACGGCGGCGGCGGCCTCAGCCTGTTCGAGATGTGCGTGCTGATGGAGGAGATGTGCCAGCATCGCGGCGGCCTCTACAATCCCGGCGCGGGCGTGTTTGGCCGCACGCCGCCGCCGGTAATCTGGGGCGGCACGGAAGAACAGATTCAGAAATACGCCGTGCCGGCGCTGAAAAACGCCGCGTACACCTTCTTCGCGATCACCGAACCCTCCGGCGGCTCCGATCCGGCCGGCGCGATTCAATGCCGCGCCGTGCGCGACGGCGATCACTACGTCCTCAACGGCCAGAAGATCTTCATCTCGCATGCGCATGAGGCCGAATGGGGCGTCGTCTTCACCCGCACCGATCCGGCGGCCGGCCGCGCCGGAATCACCGCCTTTATCATCGAAAAGGGCGCGCCGGGATTCACCGCCAAGCCGTTTCGCACGCTGCGCACCGCCGCGCTGCCCAACGTCGTGCATTTCGAGGATTGCCGCGTCCCGGTCGCGCAACGGCTCGGCCCCGAGGGCGGCGGGCTGAACCTCTGCCTCGGCCTGCTCACCGGCCTGCGCTTTCCCTATTCGGCCTGTAACGTCGGGATCGGCGTGGCCGCGCTCCGGATGGCGATCGATCACGCCAAACAGCGCAAGACCTTCGGCGAGCTGTTGTCGCGCCGCCAGGCGATCCAATGGATGCTCGCCGATTCGGAAGTCGAACTGCGCGCCGCCCGCTGGCTTACCTGGGACGGCGCCTGGAAGTCCGACCGCGGCGAGGACGCGCGGATGGAAGC
>DAHZDR010000364.1 GCA_027403435.1 Deltaproteobacteria bacterium | reverse complement strand
ATCGCGTCGTAATGGGCTATTTCGCGCAGAATTTGTCGGAATCGCTCGATTATGACCGCACCGTCATCGAGGAACTAAGCCGCGACGCCCAAGGCATGACCACTGGCGAAATCCGCGGCTTGCTCGGCGCGATGCTGTTTTCGGGCGACGAGGCGAACAAGCGCGTCGGCGTGCTGTCCGGCGGCGAACGGGCGCGGCTGGCGCTGGCCAAAGTTATCGCCCGGCGCAACAACTGCCTGCTGCTCGACGAGCCCACCAATAACCTCGATATCATCGCCAAAGAGACGCTGCTCGAAGCGCTGAAGCGCTTTCCCGGCACGGTGGTGATCGTCAGCCATGATCGTCATATCCTGAACCAGCTCGTGACACAGGTGGTCGAGGTCGGCCACGGTCACGCTTTGCGCTATCTCGGAAATTACGACGAATATCTGACGAAGAAGGCCGACGAAACGGCGCGCGCCGCCGTCCGGCCCGTAAGCGGGGCCGGCGCGGACGCCAATGGCGCCTCTGCGAATGCCGCGCCGGCGTCGGCGGTTGCACATACAAACTCCAATAGAACCGTCAATGGTAAGTCTAACGGCAAATTGCCGGTTAACGCGGCGATACGCGGCGCCGACCGTGAAGCCGAACGCCGCCGCTCGCGCGGCGCCCGCCGGCGCGCCGACCTCGAGGCGAAAATCGAAGGGATGGAGAGCGAGCGGGCGACCCTTGGCGCCGAGATGAACAATCCTGGCTTCTACCTGGCGCGCGCCGACGCCAACCAGCTGATTTCGCGCTACGAATCGCTCGGCAAGGAAATCGAACGGCTGTACCAGGACCTGATGGGCTTCGAGTCGGCCGACGACGCGGGCTGAGGCGCGGCGTGATGCGCGACGAAGACGCGGGAACCAGCGGCGATGGGCGGCCGATAACGCCCGGCGACGACCGCGCGGCGCCTGGGCAATGGATGCGCGCGGCGGTCGCGCGGCGCTGGCCCGGCGCAATTGTCGCTTCGAGTGTGCAGTTGCGCGGCGACGCCTCGGCCCGGCGCTTCTGGCGTATCGCGATCGCCAACCAGAGCCGCGGCGCTCCCGCAAGCGCGATCGCGATCGATCTGGGCCCTGACGACCTGCCGCATTATGTCCGCGCGCTGAAGCTGCTCGCGACGCCCCTTGACGAACCGCCCTGGGTGAACATTCATCGCCTGCTCGCGGCGAGCGGCGTCGCCGTGCCAGAGCTTTACGCCGCCGACGCCGCGGCGCGGATGCTGCTGGTCGAGGACGTTGGCGAACTGCCCCTGGCGGTTGCCGCGGCGCGGGGAGACGCCGCCGATTTTTACCGACTCGCGGCGGACCAACTGTTGCTGATTCATCGGGAGGGCGCGCGGCGGCTCGACGCCCGCTGTATCGCCTCGCGGATCGCCTACGACGAACGGTTGTTTCGCTGGGAGCTCGAACAGTTCGTCGAACTCGGCGCGGCCGACGTTCCGGGCCGCTTCGACGCCGCCGCGGTGGCGCGCGACCTCGACAGCCTGGCGGCTCGTCTCGGCGGCTATCCGCGCGTGCTGGCGCATCGCGATTACCACGGCGGCAATCTGTTCGTGCAATTCAACCGGGCGGGCGAACCGCTGCTGCGGGTGATCGATTTCCAGGACGCGCTGACAGCGCCGGCGGCGCAGGACCTCGCCGTGCTGCTGACGACTCGCGACGCCGCGCGAATAATCACTCCGACGATCGAGCGCCGCGTGCTCGATTACTATTTCACGGCCTATCTCCGGCGCGACGCGCCGATGGCGCTCGGGATGGAGGATTTCCAGGAGAGCTACCGGCTGTGCGTGTTGCAGCACGCGCTGAAGGTAATCGGACGTTTCCGCCGGCTCGAACGCGACGGCAAGTCCGGCTACGCCCGCTTTATCCCGTTCGCGATCGCGCAGGCGCGGCGGATGCTGGCCGGCCGCGGCGATTTTGCCGCGTTGCGCCGCGCCTTTGACGAGTGAGTAATCGACAATGAAGGCGCTGGTGCTTTCGGCGGGTTACGGCGAACGGCTCCGCCCGCTCACCGATCGGACGCCCAAGCCGATTCTCGAAGCCGGCGGCCGGCCGTTGATCCATTATCCGCTGCTGATGCTGCGGCATGCGGGGATTATCGATGTCGCCGTCAATATCCATCATCTGGGCGGCAAGATTAAAGAAGCGCTTGGCGACGGCGGCGGGATGGGTTTGCGCATTACCTATTCGCCCGAACCCACGCTCGCGGGCACGGGCGGCCCGCTGCTCGCGCTGCGCGATTTTTTCGGCGGCGAGACTTTCGCCCTGCTCAATTGCGACACGATCGTCGATTTGGACCTGCGCGCGATGATCGCCGCCCATCGCGCTTCCGGCGCGCTTGCGACCTTGCTGCTGCGCGCGGCCGGCGCCGGCGTCGCCTACAGCGGAATCGAATGCGGCCATGACGGGCGAATCCGGCGGATGCGCCTGCTCACGGGACGGACGCCGGGCGAATTCGCCGATTTTCCCGCCGGATTGAGTTCGGGCGAAACGGCGGCGTTGCGGCTGTATATGTATTGCGGCGTGATGATTTGCGAGTCCGGGGTTTTTTCGATTACTCCGTCCGCGCCGCCGTTCGGCCTGATGACCGAGGTTTTCGCTCCGGCGCTGGCGCGTGGCGCGGCGCTTCAGGGCCACGTTCACGCCGGATATTTCCGCACGGTGGACGACCTTGCCGGGTACGAGGCGCTATGCGCCGAGTTGGCGGCGGGGGATACTCCGCTCCGCTATCTCGACTGAACCATGCGCCGGCGGACGCGCGCCGGCCGCTGAATACCCATTCACTACTCAGTCGGCGAATCGGGTTGGCGTCTTGCGCCGCGCCGGGCGGCCGGCCTGCGCGGCCAGCCGCCGCGGACGCGAATCGGCTATACCGCCGAATAGCCGCCGTCAACCACGAACTCCGCCCCGGTAACGTAGGAGGCTTCGTCGCTGACCAGGAACAGCACGACGTTGGCGACTTCGTCCGCCGTGCCCTCGCGGCCCATCGGCACGAAGGATTTCGCTCCGGCGCGAAGATCGTTGGGAATCAGGTCGGCCATCTGGGTCGAGATAATGCCGGGATGAACCGAGTTGGCGCGGATTCCGTCGCGCGCGTATTCGGCCGCCGCGGTTTTGGTGAGCAGGCGTACGGCGCCCTTGGTGCCGTGGTAGGCGGCCGAGGTGGGCGTGCCGACCAGGCCGGCCACGGACGAGATGTTGACGATCGCGCCGCCGCCCCGCCGGCGCATCGCGGGCGCCGCCGACTTCATTCCGAGCCATACGCCTTTCTGATTGATATTTACGATCGAATCCCAGAGTTCTTCGCTGGTTTCCTCGATTTTCGCGCCGTTGTACACGCCGGCGTTATTGACGAGGATGTCGAGCCCGCCGAAATCGCGCTCGCAGGCTTCGACGGCGGCGCGCCAATCGGCCGCGCGCGTCACGTCCAGGCGCACGGCGGCCGCGACTTTCGCGCCGGCCTTCGCGTTCAGCTCCTTGACGAGTTCGGCGACCTGAGCCTCGAGCACGTCGCCAACGACGACCTTGGCGCCTTCGGCGACGAAGCGGCGCGCCTCGCAGGCGCCCTGTCCGCGCGCGCCGCCGGAAATCAAAGCCACCTTGCCTTTTAATCGGTCCATGTTCGAATTTTCTCCCCTGATGCGGCGGCCGGAGCCGTTCCTCGCGAAGCGGCGCCGTTGCGAACCGCCGGCGCTATCCATAGCAAGGCCGGTCGCCGGGCGAAAGGCTTGCGAGGGCGGGCGGCGGCGTCGAAGATGGGTCTGGAGGTTACGCGATGTACAAGATTGTTGCGCTGTGGGGCGCGCCGAAGCCGGCGGACGTGGAAGCGTTCGAAAAGCATTATGCCGAGACGCATGTTCCGCTGGCGCGCAAAGTGCCATATCTCAAACGCCTGGTGCTGACCCGCGCCGACGGCGGACTCGAAGGCGCGCCCGCGCCGTTTTACCGGGTCGCCGAGTTGCTGTTCGACGCTCCCGAAGCGCTTCATCGCGCGAGCGAGTCGGCCCAATGGCGCGCGATGCGCGAGGACGCCGGGAAAATGATCGAGCGCTTCGGCGTAACGTTGCAGGCGGCGATGGGCTGGGAGCGCGATTAACGCCGCCGCGCGCCAGCTTTCAGCGGTCGCCGCGATGGAGCACGCCGGCGCTCTCGAGCGCCCGCACGCGATCCTCGGGCATCCCGAGATAATCGCGCAGCACTTCGGCGTTATGCTCGCCCAGCAGCGGCGCCTCGAGCGCCAGCTCTTGCGGAAATTCCGAAAAACGCAGCGGAAAGCCCGGGATGTCGAATTCGCCGAGCAGGCGATCGCTGACGCGGCGCACGGTGCGGCGCGCGCGCAATTGCGGATGGTTCATGGCGCGCTCGACGCTCAGCACCGGACCGATCGGGACGCGCGCCTCTTCGAGCGCGGCCATCGCGGCCTCGTCGCTGGGCTGCGCTTGCAGCCAGGCTTCGATCGTCGGGATAATTTCTCCCGATCGTTGCGCGCGCAGCGCGCCGGTCTTCATCGTCGGCTCTTCCGCCCATTCGGGCCGCCCGATTACGCGGCACAGCCGCGCCCATTGCTGATCGAGCGCGACGATAAAGACGTGCCCGTCGCGGCTCTTGAACACTCCTCCGGGACAGATCAGGTAGTGATGCGGTCCGTTGCGCCGCGGTTTGATCGCGCCGCCGCTGGCCGACAGGAGTTGCACGCTGAGATCGTGATAGTGGAAATAGGTGTCCACCAGCGCCGAGTCGAGATATTGGCCCTTGCCGGTGCGTTCGCGATAGAGCAGGGCGGCGAGCACCGCGCTTAGAGCGTGGACGCCGGTGCTCACGTCGCCCATCGCCATCGTGGTGAAGACCGGGGAGCCGTCGCGTTCGCCGGTCAGATCGATCACGCCGGCGTAGGCGGCGGCGATATGGTCGTAGCCGGGCTTGTGCGCCATCGGCCCGGTCTGGCCGAGCAGCGAAATCGAGCACATCACGACGCGCGGATTGATTTGGCGCACGGTTTCGTAATCGAAGCCCAGGCGTTTGATCGCGCCCGGCGCGAAATTCTCGACCACGACGTCCACTTTGGCGACGAGCTCGCGCACGAGCTGGCGCCCTTCGGGATTTTTCAGATCGACGCAGAGGCTTTTCTTGCCGCGATTCTGCTGGACGAAATAGGCGCTGCGGCCGTCGCGCACGAACGGCAGATGGCGCGAATGGTCGCCGGATGGCGCGAGTTCCACCTTGATTATTTCGGCGCCCATCTCGGCCATCAGGCGCGTGACGGTGGGTCCCGCGACGAGTTGGCTGAAATCGAGCGCCTTGTAGCCGTCGAGCACATGGCGTGGCGATGAATCGGACATTGCGGTCCTCCCTGATGCCGGTTCGCGCGGTCGCGACCGAGTTGATTGCTAGAACCATTCGCTAGCGCGCGTCAACCCGGCGCGATCGCGGCGTTTCACGGCCGCGCCGCGGGAACGATTTCAAGCGTGAGCCGGTCCGCGCCGCGAATCACCGTCAGTTCCGAAGGCGCGCCGACCCGTTCGCCGGTCAACATCCGTTGCAGGTCGTCGAGGCCGGCGACGGGCGTTCCGCCGAAGCCCACGATCACGTCGTTGCGGATCACGCCGGCGCGTTGCGCTGGACTGCCCGGTTCGACCGACGCCGCCATCACGCCGCTATGCGTTGGCAGACGGTGAAAACGCGCCAGTCGGCGCGGCAACGGCACGTCCTGGCCGGCCATTCCGACCCATGCGCGCTCGACCCGCCCGTGCTGGATCAGTTGCGCCGCGATCAGCTTGGCGGTGTTCACCGCGATCGCGAAGCACAGGCCTTGCGCGGGCAGAATCGTCGCGGTGTTGACGCCAATGACTTCGGCGCGCGAGCTGACCAGCGGCCCTCCCGAGTTGCCGGGATTGAGCGCGGCGTCGGTCTGCACGACGTTGTCGATCAGCCTGCCCGATTGCGCGCGCAGCGACCGGCCGAGCGCGCTGACCACGCCCGCCGTCACGGAATACTGGAAGCCGAAGGGATTGCCGATCGCAATCGCCAGCTGGCCGACGCGGATGCGCCGCGAATCGCCGAGGGCCGCCGCGGTGAGATCGTCGCCGCTAATCCGAAGCACCGCCAGGTCGGTGTCGGGATCGTCGCCCACCGGCGCGGCGCGCATCCGCCTGCCGTCGTTGAGCGTGACGTCGATTCGCGCGGCGCCGCGCACCACATGACTGTTGGTCAGGACATGGCCGTCGGGCGTGAAGATAAAGCCCGAGCCCGTCGCCCGCGGTCCGGAGCGCGGCGCGCGCGTTTCCGCCGGGGGCGCGGACCGCCGCGACACTTCGATATAGACCACTGCCGGGCTGATGACCTCGGCGGCGTGGATCACCGCGCGGGAATAGGCGTCGAACAGTTCGCTTTCCGCGCCGCTTTGCGCCGCGTCGGCGCCGCCGGGCGCGCTGGCCGGGCCGGACCGGACGGGTATTTTCGGTTTCGTCATGCAACTCTTCGGCGCTTAAGCGCCACTCCGCGCGTCAAGCCGGGACCGTCCGCAGGCGCGCGGCTCCCGGCGGAATTTTGCTGAAATCCATTGCCGGCCGCTCCTCGCCATTTGATTTTAGGCCGCTTGGGCGCCGCTCGCCACGCGCCACGCCGTTTGCCGGATATTCGCCGATTTGTCCGCCAACGGCCAGCGGCCGCGCGCTTGCGATCCGCGCGGCGCGCGGTGGATTCGCGCGGCGCCGCGTGCTTGGCTCATTGGCGATGCATGCGTTCGTGGTGGAGACGATTCGCCAGGCCCGCCGCCTGATTATCGCCGTGGTCGGCGGCACGCTGGTGCTGCTTGGGGTCGTGATGATCGTCACGCCGGGGCCGGGATGGCTCGTGATCCTGCTCGGGCTGAGCGTGCTCGCGGCCGAGTTCCTGTGGGCGCGCCGGTTGTTGCGGCGGCTCAAGCGCCAGGGCGCGCGGATCGGCGGCGCAATCCTGGGCCGCGTCCGCGGCGGCGCCCGGCCTACGCCACCAGCCGATGAGTCTCGCGGAGCGTCCTGAAACGACCGTTCGCGCGGCCGTTCAATTCCTCCCAACCGCCGGATTCGACGGTTCGGCCGTTTTCGATCACGCAAATCAGGTCGGCGCGGCGGAGCGCGGACATGCGATGCGCGATCATCAGCGTGGTGACGGGTCCGGCCGCCGCCGCGATCGCGTCGAGCACGCGCGCCTCGTTTTCGTAATCGAGATGGTTGGTGGCTTCGTCCAGGATCAGCACGGCGGGCCGGCGCAGCAAGGCGCGGGCGATCGCGATTCGTTGCCGTTCGCCGGCCGCCAGCAGCGCGCCGCGTTCGCCGACAATCGTGTCGATTCCATGCGGCAGCGCGCGCACGAAATCCGCGGCGGCGGCCCGTTCCAGCGCCGCCCACAGGTCCGCTTCGGCGGCTTCCGGCGCGGCCCAGAGCAGATTTTCGCGCACGCTCAGATTGAACAGCGCGGTTTCCGCGCCGACGTAGCCGAGCTGCCGCCGCCAGGCCGCCGCGTTGGTCTCGGTCAGGGGCGCGCCGTCGATCGTGATTCGTCCCGCGTCCGGCGCCATCAGTCCCATGACTAGATCGGCCACCGTACTTTTGCCCGCGCCCGACGGTCCGGCGAGCGCCGTGATTTTGCCCGCGGGGATCGCGAGGTTGAATCCGTCGAGCGCCGGCGCGCCGCCGGGACTGTAGGCAATGACGACGGCTTCGAGCCGAATCTCCGACTTCAGCGGCGGCGGCGCGCTTGCGTCCTGAAGCGGTTCCGCCGCGGCCGCGCAGCGCGCCTCCAGCTCGCGCAGGTTGGCGAAAGAGGGCAGCAAGCTCACCAGATTGCGGTAATCGAGATGGCCGGACTGCGCGCGCGGCATCACCCGCATGAAGATCAGCAAGAGCATCAGCAAGGCCGCCGGCGGCACGTGCAGGACCCGCATCGCCACGTACAGAATCGGCAGCAGCATCGCGGCCGCGCTCAGTTCGAACCACGAATTGGCGGCGACCTGCTCGCGTTCCACGCCGACGTAAAGCCGCGCGATTCCGCCGCTGAGACGGCCGAACAAATCGCGATTGCGGGCCTCGGCGCCAAATGCGCGCGCGGTCTTGAGGCTCTGCAGATGCTCGCTGGCGGCGGCGTAAAGCAGATTGGTCGCGCGCGTCAACTCCTCGCCGTGCGCGCGGATGCGCCGGGTACGGGCGTTGAGCGACACCGCCAGCGCCGCCGCGGCCGCCAGCGCGATCGCGGTCATTGCGGGGGCGAGCGCCAGCGCCGCGGCCAGATAAATCGCGTTCAACGCAAGTTCGCCCGCCAGCGACAGGGCGTTGGAAACCGCATAGCCGACGCGGTCGATTTCGGCGGTCAAGGCATGCAGAAAATCGGCGAGATGGCTCCGGGCAAGAAAGCGCCAGCGCGCGCCGACGATCGCCGCATACAGCCGCCTGCGTTCCTCGTCGGCGAAGTTCTGTTGCGTCGCCCACATGGCGACGCCGCGCTTGCGCGCCAGCATCGCCCGCGCGGCGGCGACGCCGACATAGACGGCGAGCAAACCGAAAAATCCCGGTCGAAACCCGATTGCGTCCAGCGCCCCCAGCGCCGCCCGCGCCAGCCGGTCCGCGCGTCCCTGCCCATGCAAATCCATCCCGGCCGCCTGCAGAGTCG
>DAHZDR010000336.1 GCA_027403435.1 Deltaproteobacteria bacterium | reverse complement strand
TGGGAGTTCGAGGTTTATCCCTATCAGACCGAAGGACCGGGCGTACTCGAAATGGAATCGCTCAACAGCGTGGTGCCCAACGGCCATGCCCAGGGCGGCGTCGGCACTTCCGCCGGAACCTATCCGAGCCAGGGGATGTACCGCACGTCGATCGAAATGACCTATGGGTTGACCGAGCATCTTGAAGCGGCGGCCTATCTGGATCTGGCGCGGCCCAACGGCGCATCGTTTCAATACGCCGGCTCGAAATATCGTCTGCGCGGCCGCCTGTTCGAGCAGGGCGAACTGCCGGTCGATCTGGGCTGGTACGCCGAGCTGGAATGGCATCGGGTCCCGCAGTTCGACGACGTGCCGCTGGAGCTCGAATTGCGGCCGATTATCGAAAAGGATTTTGGCCGTTTGGAGATCGAACTCAATCCGATTTTCGAAAAGGCGATTTTTCTCGGGCCGGACCGGAACCAGGGCTTCGAGTTCGGCTATGTCATGGGCGTCTATTACAACTGGATTCGTAAAATTTCGCCGGGCGTGGAATTTTACGGCGCCGCCGGCCTGATCGACGGCGCCTATCCGCTATATCGGCAGCAACACTATATTTTTCCGGTCGTCCGCGGCGCGCTCGACAACGGACTCGAATACAACTTCGGTCCGGGCTTCGGCCTGACGCGCGGCTCCGACCAGGTCATCACGAAGTTCAATCTCGAATGCGAGCGCTATATCGGCGCGCTGTTCGAGTAGCCGCACTCGCGCCGCCGCCCTTGATGCGGTTACCAGCCGATTACCTGGGCGGGCATCACCACCGCCATCTGGCCGCGCGGATCGGCGCCGCCCTCGAGCAGCCCGCGCGCCGGATCGAAGCGGATACCGAGCACGTGGCCCTCGCACCACGGCGGCCGGGTCTCCACCTGATGGCCGCGCGCGGCCAGTTCCGCGCGCACGCCGGCGTCGATCCGCTCCTCGATCCGCAGCACTCCGGGACGCGCGTTATGCGGATAAAAGGTGGAGGGAAAATGCGCCGAGGAAAACCGCGGCGCCTCGATCGCCTCCTGCACCGACATGCCGAATTCGATCAGGTTAAGGAAGTATTGCAGCGTCCATTGGTCCTGCTGGTCGCCGCCGGGCGTGCCGAAGGCCAGCCACGGCGCGCCGTTGCGGGTCGCGATCGAGGGCGTGAGCGTCGTGCGCGGGCGCTTGCCGGGCTTAAGCGCGTTGGCGTGCGCTTCGTCGAGATAAAACGTTTGCATCCGGCTGCCCAGCGGAAAGCCCAACGCTTCGATCACCGGCGAACTGGGAATCCATCCGCCGCTCGCCGTCACCGCGACCAGATTGCCGCGGCCGTCGGCCGCCGTGACGTGGATCGTGCCGGGACCCCATGAGCGCGCCGCGCCGGCCGGACGTTCGAGCAGCGCGCGATGATTGATCGGGTCGCCCGGACGTTGTTCGAGCGAAGCGCGGCGCGGATCGATCAATTCGCGGCGGATTGCGGAGTAACGCGCCGAGAGCAGCCCGTCGAGCGACACGTCAACAAATTCGGGGTCGGCGTAATATTGTTCGCGGTCGGCGAAGGCGAGCTTGGCGGCCTCGACCAGACTGTGGATGTAATCGGCCGAATTGTGGCCCATCGCCTTGAGGTCGAAGCCTTCGAGCAGGCGCAACTGCTGCAAAAAAACCGGGCCTTGCGACCACGGACCGCATTTGTGGACGGTCACGCCGCGATAGTCGGCGGTGACCGGCGCTTCGATACGGGTGGCGAAGGCGGCCAGGTCGCCGGGCGCGAGCAGGCCGCCGTTGGCCTCGGACCAGGCGACGATTTCGCGCGCGATATCGCCGCGATAAAAGCGTTCGCGGGCGGCGTCGATCGCGGCTTCGCGGCCGCGCTTGCGGGCGGCCGTTTCGGCGTCGGCGAGGCGGCTAAAGAAGTTCGCCAGCGCCGGATTTTTCAGCATCTGGCCGGTATGTGGAACCGCGCCGCCGGGCATATAGAGCGCGACGCTGGTCGGCCATTTTTCGCGGAATTTTTTCGCGTTCGCGCGAATCGAGGCGTGGCCGATCAGGCCCGACAAATCGTGCGGCGTCTCGCCGTCACCGGCCAGCCCGTGATGCATCGGGAAGCCGTCCGCGCAGAGCGCGGCCGCCGGCGCCGCGACCTCGGCCAACGTCATCGTGCCGAAGGTTTTGAGGGCGACGGCGAGCGCGTCGAACGCGGCCGGCACGCCCGCCGCCAGCAAGCCTTCGCCGGGCACGAGCTTGAGGCCGAGGCCGCGATAATGCTCGATCGTGGCGCGCGCGGGCGCGGTCATGTTGCCGTTGATTGCGACCACCCGGCGGGCATCCGCCGCATAAATCAGCATCGGCGCCTCGCCGCCGATCGTATGCATATGCGGGTTGACGACGCCTTCGACCAGCGTCGCGGCGACGGCGGCGTCGATTGCGTTGCCGCCTTTGGCGAAAATCCGCGCGCCCGCCGCGGCCGAAAGATAATGTTCGGTCGCGACCATCGCTTCACGTCCCATCACGAGTGGATACCAGGTGGTCATCGTATGCTCCGCGCGCCCACGCGCCGGGCGCCGGCATGACGCCGGGCGCCCCAAGCGCCGCATCCTTTGGTAAGTGGATAGCCCCTTTCGTGTAGCAGAGTGAGGGTCAAAGCGCACGGGCGGATTTTGCAAAATGCGAGACGAAAGCGAAGTTATCCGGATCAAGCCGTGCTGATGCGTAGAATTAGTTGTTGAAAACTGTGACGTTGCCGAAAAAATCCTCTCTCGGAGTGGCCCGGCCTTTGCTATAGCTATAAGCAGGGTGGCGGATCGCCCAAATTCGCAAAATGGGCGAGAAAGGCGGCAGGGATAATGGTACCTATGAATCAGGAATCAGTTGTCGGTCGTCATTGCCGATTGGTGCGTCCGGTGCGCGACCAAGAGGGTCGCGGGCGCTTCAACGAAGAGCCTGTAATCGTCAAGGAAGTCGAAAATCTTGGCCGTCACATGTATTTGGTCAAATTTGACGACGGAAGCATGACCTTTCTGTTTCCTTCCGAAATTTCGTTGAACTGAAGCGCGGCGCCGCCGGATGCGGATTTGACCGCCGGCGCCGGCGTTGCGCTTCGCCACATCCGCGCTCGGCCGCCAGCGCAAGCATGGCCGATCGCGGACGCGGGCCGCTTGACGCGGCTCCCGCCCACGCGCCCGCGCAGGGCGATCGTTAAGTTCGCGGCGCGCGCGGATAGTCTTGCGCGGCGCGTTCGGTTCAGTGGTTTTCTTCGAGAAAGGCGCGCGTATGGAACAGCGCCGCGATCGTCTTGGCGTCGGTTATGTCGCCCCGGCGGACCATCCGGGCGGCGTCGTCCAGTTTTATCCGTTCGACTTCGATCACCTCGTCATGGTCGAGTACGCCGGTCGCCGGTGAAAGCTCGCGCGCGAGAAACAGGGTAATGCGTTCGTCGCAGAAACTCGGAATTGTGACGATTATACCCAGTTGATCCCATCGGCGCGCGGCCAATCCGGCCTCCTCGCACAGTTCGCGTTCGGCGCATTGGCGCGGCGTTTCCCCCGGATTCAGGCATCCGGCCGGAATTTCGCGCAGCCATCCCCCAGCGGCGTGACGATACTGCCGCAGCATCACGAGCGCGCCGTCGGCGTCGAGCGCGACGATCGCGGCGGCGCCGGGATGGCGAATCACGGCGAGATCGATCGTGACGCCGTTGGGCAATTCGGCGCGCTCGACGCCGAAATCGACGACGCCGAGTTTCAGCACTGGTCGGCGGTTGATAGCCATCAGGCAAGCATCCTGCCGGAGCGCGCGCCACGCAAGCCGAAGCTGGCTTACGCGGTTGGCGGTGGGATTGCCGGCGGCGGCGCGCGGCGATAATCGTGACGGGAACGGGCGTTCGAAGCCGATGAATTGAACGCCAGCGCGTCAGCGGGACATGAAAATCGGGCAGGGCGCGTTGCGCAGCAGATACTCGGTGTTGGATCCGAGCACCATCTCGATAATGCGGCTATGGCCGAAGGCGCCGACGAACAGCAAGTCGGCGTCGAACTGCTTAAGCGCGCCGATAATGCCTTCGTGGGCGTGGCCGGGAATCAGGTGGAAATCGGCCTTGAGCGGATACGGTGCGAGATAGGCGCGGGCTTCGGCGAGCGTGCGTTCGCCAAGTTTGGCGTCGCGGGCGGCGGTGATCACGGTGAGCGGCGTCGCCAGGGTGGCGCACAGTTCCGCCGCCGCGCGCATCGCGCGGGCGGCGCGGTCGCTGCCGTCATAGGCCAGCAGCGGATGGGCGATTTCGCGGAAACGGATCGGCGAAACGAACAGCGGACGCGGCGATTTGCGCGCCACGCTTTCGGTCGCCGAACCGAGCAGGCCGGTCGAAAAACGCTCGTTGACGCCGCGATGGCCGATGACCACCAGATCGGCGGCCTTGGCGCGATCGCAAATCTGGTTGGCGATCACGCCGATATCGAGCAGGGTCTCCGCCGCGACGCGCTCGCGGCGGGCGGCGTGGGCGAATTCGTCGAGCACGGCCTTGCCGCGGGCGTTCAGCACCTCGCGCATCCTGGAGGAGAAATCGAGATAGGGTTCAAGTCCGAGCGAACCTGAGATATCATGCAGCAGCGAACCCTCGATTGACACAATATCGACCACGTGCAAACCGATTAGCGTGGCGCCGAGACGGCGCGCCAGATGAAACGCGTAGCTTTGCGCGGTGCGGGCGTGCGCGGACGTGTCGATACCAACGAGAATCCGTTTGATCATCGGACGTATCCCCCGATCCCGAGTTTCGCGATACCATGCATGCGCGCGCCTCTCAAGCCCGGGAGCGGCGGCGGTTTTGACGGGTCCGGGCGCAAACCGGGGGCTAAGGCGCCATGAGCACGAGCAAGGAAACACGGCTGTTGGGATTGGTCGATGAACTGGCCGAGGCGGCCACACGGCTCGGTCTCGAAGTGCGGCGCGAGAAGCTGCTGCGCGAGGTGGGCTATCGCGCGCGCGGCGGCGCCTGCCGCTTGCGCCAGAAGAATCTGGTAATTCTCGACCGCGAGCAGCCGGCGGCGGAGCAAATAGAGGTGCTGGCCGAGGCGATGCGCGGGCGGAACCTCGAAGAGGTCTATTTGTCGCCGGCGGCGCGCCGTATCGTGCAGGCGACGCCGGAATGATCAGGGCCGATGGAGATGGCGCCAAGCGATCCAGCGCGACACCCGGTATCCCCGTCCAGGGAGCGGCGCGGCCGCGTCACGGCGGCGGAGCGGATCCGTCTGTTCCATGAGCGCCTGCGCGAACGGGGACTTAAATCGACCGCGCCGCGCGACGATATCGCGCGGGTGTTCTTCGAACTGGGCCGCCATATCAGCGCCGAAGAGCTTTACGCGGAAGTCAAAAAGATCAATCAACACGTCGGCTATGCGACAATCTATCGCACGCTGAAGCTGCTCAAGGATTGCAATTTACTGTTTGAGCGTCACTTTGAAGAAGGACAGGCGCGCTATGAAGTCGCCGGCGACCACCATCACGACCACTTCATCTGCGAAGCCTGCGGGCGGATTATCGAGTTCACAAGCGACGAGATCGAACGGATGCAGGATTCGATCGCGGACAAGCTCGGAGTGTTCCTGACGCATCATAAGATGGAGCTGTACGGCCTTTGCGCGGAATGCCGTGCGAAAGAGCCGGTGCGGCAACCATAAACCGTCATCGCCCGGAAATGACGATCGCGCGGCGGACGGCGTGGGCGTCGATTTCAACTTCGAGACCGGTCACCGGTGGACGCGCAAAATGCCAGGTCAGGCCGTCGCCACCCGCGCCAATTCGCGCCAACAAAGACGGCATCAGCGGATGCGGGTCGTGGACGGTATAGAGATTGACGGCGGTGGCGTCCGGCCATGCGGCGCCGATCCGTTCAAGCTGGCCGGACAGCGTCGCGACGACCGCGTCGAGTTTGCGCGCGATGCCCTCGGCGGAGATATCGCCGCGCGCGACGACTTCCGGCTTGCCGGACGGTCCCGGGGCGACCTCGGCGGCGCCGGAAAGCACGAAAGTGGCGCCCGTGGCGGTCGCGGGCGCCGTGAAGTGGAAGCCGGCGATTAGCGGATGGGCGACGCGGATCGCCGCCGGCGCGACGTTGGTGCGGGCGACCGGAATCCGCCCGTCCACGGCCAGTCCCCACGCTTGCATTCCTTCGACATACGGACGATTGAATTCCTCGAATTGGGCGGGGGTGAGCGGCGCGGGAATCCGCAGCTGCACGCCGCAGAGCGCCGCGCGCGGCCGGCCGAGGCTTTCGAGATGGCGCGCAACGAGGTCGAAGCCGGCTTCGAGCGGCAGCGCGGGCCGAATCGCCGCGTGGACGATTTCGAAGTCCGCCCGCGCGACGCATCCGGCGGAAAAAGCCGCTCCGCCGGCGACAAAGCTGTAACCGCCCTGGGGATTTTCGACAAGCATCGCAATTGCCTCCGAGTCATCGGCCGCCGCCGGCGAATTCATGGCCGCCAGCCTTGCACGAAGCGGACTTCGCCGCCAATGGACACTTGAGGCCGAAAATTACTATGATGCGGCTTTGGCCTGACCGCACCTAACATTAGGAGAGGTTTGATCATGGAGCAGCAGGCGCACATGCTCAAAGGTTACCATGTTCTTGATTTCACGCATTTCGTGGCGGGGCCGACCTGCACGCGAATCATGGCGGAGCTGGGCGCCGACGTGATCAAAGTCGAGCGATCGCCCGAAGGCGATCACGTGCGCAGGCTCGGTCTCGTCAAGGACGGGATGAGCACCTATTACTTCCAGCATAGTCACAGCAAACGCAGCCTCGGGATCGATTTGCGCAATCCGCGAGCGACGGAATTGCTCCTCGCGATGATTCCGAAAATCAACGTCGTGGTGGAAAATTTCTCGCCCGGCGTAATTTCCGCGATGGGCTTCGGCTATGAGACGCTGCGCCAGCTTAATCCGAAGCTGGTGATGTGCTCGATTTCGGTGGCGGGCCAAAGCGGTCCGCTGAGCCAGCGCCCGGGCTATGATTTTATTGGCTCGGCGTTCGCCGGCGTCACCGATTTGCTGGGCGAGCCGGATCGGCCGCCAATCGTGCCGACGATGGCGATCGGCGACATTTCGACCGGGGTCGCCGCCGCGATGGCCGTGGGCTACGCGCTCCTCAATGCCGAGCGCACCGGCAAGGGACAGCACCTCGACGCCTCCTTGATGGACACCTACTTCCATATGCACGAATTGAGCGTGCCGGTGCTGTCGCTGCGGCCCGACACCTACAAGCCGCGGCGCAACGGCTCACAGCATCCGGTGGGCAGCCCTTCTGGCGTATTCAAGGCCAAAGACGGCTATATTATGCTGCTGGTCCAGCAGCATGAATTTCCGCGTCTGGCGCGCGCGATGGGCATGCCGGAACTGGTTCAGGACGAGCGTTTTCGCACCAACGGCCGGCGTGTGCGCAACAACGCGGCGCTGAAAGAGATTATCGAACAGTGGTTCGCGACCTTTCCCGACCGCGACGCGGCGGTCACGGCGCTGGATAAGGAACGCGTGCCATGCGCGCCCGTGCTGTCGATTCAGGAAGCCGTCGCGCATCCGCATATGCGCGGGCGCAAGACCGTGCGGCGGGTCACGGATCCGCGCTTTGGGGATTTCGACCTGCCGGCGATGCCGGTAAAGTTTTCGAATTATCCGGACCGGACGGATTTACGGGCGTCGCTGGTCGGCGAGGACAACGAGGCTGTGATGCGCGAGATGCTGGGCCTGACGGACGCGCAGATTGGCGACCTTTACGCCGAGCAGGTGCTGTTGAAAGCGCCGGCGCAGGCCGCCGAAGCCGAAAATGTGATATAAGCGGCCACAGCCGCAGATCGATCAGCGACGCGCGAAAATCGCGTTCGCGAATAGCGCCGGAGGCGACTCTCCGGTCGCCAGAACTCGCCGGCGAAAGCGACCCCCAGGGCGCCCATCGCCGCGCATCATACGGAGGATTCACGTCAGATGGCAGAATGGACCGAGGAAATCACCCATGTCGCGGGGACTGACCTCGCAATCGTCAAGGGCGGACAAGGCAAGCCGCTTCTGATCCTGCATGAGGAACTTGGCCATCCGGGCTGGATGTCCTATCACGAGGCGCTGGCGAAAGAGCGCACTCTGGTGATTCCGATTCAGCCGGGGATGGGCAAGTCGCCGCGGGTCGAGCAGATTCGCAACGTCCACGAGCTCGGGATGTTCTACTCGTGGGTGCTGCGCGAGCTGAACCTCGCGCCGATCGACGTGATCGGCTTTTCGCTCGGCGGCTGGACCGCGGCCGAGATGGCGACGGCGAACAGCCAGCAGTTCCGCAAGATGGTGCTGGTGGCGCCGTCAGGGATCAAGCCGCCCGAAGGCGAAATCCTGGACGTCTTCGCGATGACGATCGGCACGCAGCTCAATGCGACGGTCTATGACGCGGCGGCCACGCCGGAGTTCCGCAAACTCTATGGCGGCGAGCGCACGCCCGAACAATTCGAGGCGTTCGAGGAGGCGCGGACCGAGAGCGCGCGGATCGCGTGGGATCCCATCCTGCACAACCCGAGCCTGCCCTACTTCCTCGAAGGGGTTAAGGGACTGCCGACGCAGATCATCTGGGGCCGCGAGGACGCGACCGTGCCGGTGAGCGCGGCCGAAGCCTACAAGAACGCGCTCAAGAACACGGAAACCAGGCTGGCGATTTTCGATCAATGCGGGCATCGCCCGGAGATCGAGAAGTCGGCCGAGTTCATCAAACTGGTGCGCGAGTTTCTCGCCTGAAACGGACGTGGGACAAGGAGTCGAACAATGCATATAATGTATTTCACCGAACGTCCGTACCGCGACGTGCCGGAAGATGAAGTAATCGCCAACCGCAGTTTCTTCGGCGTGCCGAACCGCTTTTACGACGCGCAGGTCGGCGCGCGGCTCTATAACGAGTACCTCGACGAAGACGTTTACGCCGAGGAAGTCGGCTTTGACGGCATCATGCTCAACGAGCATCACGGCAACCCGTTTTGCATGGGCGCCGTGATGAACGTCGAGGCGGCGATCCTCGCGCGCATCACCAGTAAAGTGCGCATCGTGCTGCTGGGCAATCCGCTGCCGGTGGTGAAGAACCCGGTGCGGCTGGCCGAGGAGCTGGCGGAAATCGATTTGATCTCGAAGGGCCGGCTGGTTCCCGGATGGGTGCGCGGCGCGGGCAGCGAGCAGATTTTCAATCAGGCCAATCCCGCCTATAACCGCGAATATTTCAACGAGGCGCACGACCTGGTGCTCGCCTGCTGGACCAAGCCCGGCCCGTTTCGCTGGGAAGGCAAGCATTTCAATTTCCGTTACGTCAATCCGTGGGCGATGCCGTATCAGAAGCCGCGTCCGCCCATCTGGATTCCGGGCGTAATCAGCGCCGAAACGGTGGTCTGGTGCGCGAAGCATCGCTACCCCTACATCGGGCTGGGCACCGCGCTGCAATCGACGGTCGAGTTGTGGAACCTCTACGGCCAAACCGCGGCGGCGGAAGGCTATCAGGCGGGTACCGAGAATTTCGGCTACCTGCAGCAGATTCACGTCGCCGAGACCGAAGCCGAGGCGCAGGAGCAGGGCAAGTGCGCGCTGTTTGGCGGCGGCGCGGCGAATTTCTCGCGGCCCGAACATACGCTGCCACCGGGCTATAATTCCAAGGAGGCGACGCGCCGCCTGGCCAGACAGGCGACCGACTACGGCTTTCTCGGCATCACCTCGGAAAAGCTCAAGGAGTCGCAGAGCGGCGAGTTGCGGCATATCGGCATCCCCAAGCAGGGCGGCGATACGCGCGACCGTTTGCGCAAGGGCCAGATCAGCATCGCGGAAGCCAAAGAGAAGATTTACCGCAATTATCAGAAGGCGCAGGACGGCCTGCAGATCATCATCGGCACGCCCAAGACCGTGATTCCGAAGCTCAAGCTGATCATGGAAGTGCTG
>DAHZDR010000303.1 GCA_027403435.1 Deltaproteobacteria bacterium | reverse complement strand
TGCGCGCCGACGTGATCAAGGTTCCGCATCACGGCAGCGCGACCTCCTCCAGCCCGGAACTGATCGCGGCGGTGCGGCCGCGGCTGGCGGTGATTTCCGACGGCTACCTGAACCGTTTCGGCTTTCCGGCGCCGGACGTGGTCGCGCGTTATCGCGCCGCGGGCGCAATCGTTCTGCGCACCGATCGCGACGGCGCCGCGCGCGTCGCAATCGGTCCCGACGGGATCGCCGCCAGCGCCTGGCGGCGCGGATTGACGCCGCTTGCGGTTGACGATTCGGCCGGGGCTATGGGAAAGTGAGAGACAAACCGCCGAACGCCTGCCGCTGCGCAGCGGCCGTATGCGTCTTCGGCCAAGTATCATCAGAATCGCCGGAGGATTCCCATGGCTGAGCAGGCCAGAGCGCCACAGGCGGAACAACCGGGCAAGCGCCCGATCCTGCCGATTTTCAAACTCGAACCGAAGCCCCATCTGGTGGGTATCAAGTGTTCCGGTTGCGGCGCCGTCTTTCTCGACGTCAAGCGGCTGGCCTGTTCGAAATGCGGCGCCGCCGGGCCGTTCCATAACGTGCCGCTCTCGACCAAAGGGAAGGTCTGGGTGTTCTCGGTGATTCATCAATCTTTTCCGGGAATTAAAACCCCCTACATCACGGCGATTATCGATTTGCCGGAAGGCGTGAGCGTAAAATCGAACCTGGTGGACGTGGATCCGCTGGAGTTGCAGAAGAACCCGCAGAAGGCGTTCGGGATGCCGGTCGAGTTGGTGGCCAGCGTGGTGGCGAAGGATCGGCAGGGCAATGAGGTGGTCGCGTTCCAGTTTCGGCCGAGCGCGAACTGAAGCTTTTCCCGCTTACGAACCAGGACGGCGCGGCCAGGCGACCGGCGTCCTCAGGAGGATTTGAGATGCGCAACGTTTATGTGCTGGGTACGGGGATGATCAGATTCGGCCGCTATCCCGACAAGACCGTGCCGGAATTGGGCGCCGAGGCCGCGCTGATCGCGCTCAAGGACGCCGGCGTGACAATCAAGGATGTCGAGCTGTTCGCTTGCGGCAATCTTTTCCAGGCCAACGCGATGGTTGGTCAGCGGATTTTGCAGCAGGTGGGCCAAACCGGAATTCCGGTCGTCAACGTTTCGAACGCCTGCGCGACCGGATCGACCGCTTTCCGCGAGGCGTACATCTCCGTCGCTTCGGGAATGTATGACATCACGATGGCGGTCGGCGTCGAACAGATGGGCAAGCAGGGCCTGCTCGGCGGCGGCGGGGGCGGCTCGGATCCCGCCTATTCGACCGAAGGGCGTATCGGCTCGGGGCTGATGCCGGCGGTATTTGGACAGGCCGGCATGGAGCATATGCGCAAATACGGCACGAAGCTTGAGCACTTCGCCAAGATTTCCGTCAAATCGCATCAACATGCGACGAAGAATCAATTTTCGCAGTATCAGAACGAAGTAACGCTCGAGGACGTGCTCAACGCCCGCGTGGTCGCGTTCCCGAACACGCTCTATATGTGCTGCCCGACGGGCGACGGCGCGGCGGCCGCCATCCTGGTCTCCGAGGACAAGCTGAAGCAGCTCGCGGGCGGGCGCAAGCGGGCGCGGGTCGCGGCGTCGGTACTGACCTCCGACCCTTACACCGATCGCGATCTGACGCTGCCAGACGTGAATACCCTGACCAAGCGCGCCGCGCAGAAGGCTTACGAAACGGCGGGAATCGGCCCCAAGGACGTATCGCTCACCGAGCTTCATGACTGTTTCGCGACGGCCGAACTGGTGCATTACGAGAACCTCGGCCTGTGCGGCGACGGCGAGGCCGGTAAGTTTATCGACGAGGGCGGCGGCAAGCATCCGAGCCTCGGCGGCAAGGCTCCCGTCAATGTCTCCGGCGGCCTGCTGTCGAAGGGCCATCCGCTGGGCGCCACCGGCGTCGCGAATATCTGCGAGGTCGTATGGCATCTGACCGGCGACGATCGCGTCAAGCAGCGCCAGGTGCCGAACGCCAAAGTCGGTCTCGCGCACGTGATCGGACTCGGCTCGGCCTGCACGATCCATCTGCTGACCGTCTGACGACGGATTGAGCGCGGACGCGCCGCTGCGATTGCCGGGCGTCCGTATGGAACTAAAGGGGCCGCTTGCGGGCGGCCCCTTTTTATTGCCGATCGCGCGGGATAGATTTTTCGCAAGGGCGCCGGGCGAAATTCGCAAGATCAAACCGCCCGGCGCAATGGATACGACGGCTTGAAACTTACACGGCTAAGAGGCTTTCAGGACTATCTGGGCGCCGACGCGCGTGCGCTCGGCATGGTCGAGGATTGCGCGCGCGCGATGGCTTATCGGCACGCGCTCAACGAAATCCGGATTCCCGCGCTGGAGCGAATCGAGCTCTACGAACGATCCAGCGGCGAAACCTCCGACGTCGTGCAAAAGCAGTTGTATCGCGTGCCGCGCGCGTCCGACTCCCCGGGCGAGAGCGATCAGGCGCTGCGTCCCGAAGGCACGCCCGGCGTGATTCGCGCCTATCTCGAAGCCGGACTCGATCGCGGCGACCCCGAACAGCGCTTTTTCTATTGCGGTCCGATGTTTCGTTACGAGCGGCCGCAAAAGGGCCGGCTACGCCAGTTTAACCAGTTCGGAGTCGAGATTTTCGGCCGCGCCGACGCCGCCTGCGACGCCGAATTGATCATCATGATCGACGAATTCCGCCGCGCACTCGGTCTTGAGGTGCGCTTCGAGGTGAACTCCCTGGGCGACGGCCAATGTCGTCCGGCGTTCCGCGCGGCGCTGCTCGAATGGGGCCGCGCGCACCACGCCGAACTCTGCGCGGACTGCCATCAGCGGCTCGAACACAATCCGCTGCGCCTACTCGACTGCAAGACCGACGCGGCGCTGGCGCAAAGCGCGCCCAGCGGCGGCGATTATCTGTGCGCACCGTGCCGCGCCCATTTCGCGACGGTCGAGCGGCTACTCGGCGTCGCCGGCGTACCCTATGTCGTCAACCCGCGGCTGGTCCGCGGCCTCGATTACTACACGCGCACGACCTTTGAAGTCATCTCGAGCGCGGTCGGCGCGCAGAGCGCGAGCGTCGCCGGCGGCCGCTACGACGGCCTGGTCGAAGCGCTCGGCGGCGCGGCGGTTGCGGGAACGGGCTTCGCGATCGGCGTCGAACGCACGGCGCTGGCGCTCGCGGCGGATCGCCACGCCGCCGGCGGCGCGCCCGACGCCGCGATTATCGCGATCGGCGAGGCCGCGATCGCCAGCGCGATCGAGCTCGCGCGGGAACTGCGCGCCGGCGGATTACGCATCGAGCTGCTTTCGCCGGATCGCGCCGTGAAAGCGTCGTTCAGGCGCGCCGACCGTATCGGCGCGCGCCATGCGCTGATTCTTGGCGACGACGAGTTGCGGGCCGGCGTGGTGCTGATGCGCGATTTGCGGGCCAGCGCGCAAGCCACCCTCCCGCGCGGCGAGGTGGCCGCCGCGCTGGCCGCCGCACGCGGCTAGGCGGTTTCCAAGCCCCGCCGCCACAGGTATCCTTTCAGGGCTGAATCTCAGATGCCGGAACATAGACAAGCCTTGACGCCTGTGCCGCCCTGGCGGCGCACCGATTATTGCGGAGCGCTGCGCGCCGGCGACGCCGGCCGCGAGGTCGCGCTCTGGGGCTGGGTGGCCACGCGCCGCGACCACGGTTCGCTGATTTTCATCGACCTGCGCGATCGCGAGGGAATTATCCAGCTGATTTTCAATCCCGAACACGACGCCGGCGCCCACGCGGTGGCCGAAGCGGCGCGCGCGGAATATTACCTGGCGGTCAAGGGCCGCGTGGTGCGCCGCTCCGATGGAACGGTCAACGCGGAATTGCCGACCGGCGAAGTCGAAGTGATAGTCACCGCGGCCGAAGTGCTGAATCCCTCGCAGCCGCCGCCGTTTCCGCTTTCCGGACCGGACAGCGCCGCCGAGGAAGTGCGGCTCAAGTACCGTTATCTCGACTTGCGGCGTCCCGAGATGCAGCGCAATCTCCGCCAGCGCCATCAGGCGTTGCGCGGCGCCCGCGCCTGGCTGGACGCCAACGGCTTTATCGAAATCGAAACGCCGATTCTGTTCCGCGCGACGCCCGAGGGCGCGCGCGATTACCTGGTGCCGAGCCGGGTGAATCCGGGGCGTTTCTACGCGCTGCCGCAATCGCCGCAACTGTTGAAGCAAATCCTGATGGTGGGCGGCTTCGACCGTTATTATCAGGTCGCGCGCTGTTTCCGCGACGAAGACCTGCGCGCGAATCGCCAGCCCGAATTCAGCCAGATCGATATCGAGATGACCGGTCCGCGCCCCGAGGATGTCCACGAGATGGCCGAAGGGATGATGGCAGCGATTTACCAGTACGCGGCTGGAATCGAGCTTCAGCGCCCGTTCCCCAGGCTGCGTTACGAGGACGCGATGGAACGCTACGGTTCGGACAAACCGGATCTGCGTTTCGGCCTCGAGCTGACCAATCTTTCGGCCGCCTTCGGCGGCACGCAATTCAAGGTCTTCGCCGACGCGCTGGAGCGCGGCGACGCGATTTACGGCCTGGCGCTGCCGGCGGCGAATCAGCTTTCCCGCCGCGAGCTCGACGATCTGGCCGAGGATCTGAAGACGCGCCAGTCGCTGGGGCTGGCCTGGGTCAAAATCTCGGGCGACGGATGGCAGGGTCCGATCGCGAAGTTCCTCGGCGCGGACGAGCGCGCGCGTGTGGTCCAGGCCGCCGGAATCGCCGCGGACGGCACGCTGCTGATGATCGCGGGACCGCGCGGCAAGGCGCGGCCGGCGATGGGCGAGCTGCGGCTCAAGCTCGGAGCGAAATTCGCTTTGCGCAATGAAACGGCGCTCAAATTTCTGTGGATCGTCGATTTTCCGCTGTTCGATTACAGCGAAGAGGAAAAACGCCTGGTTTCGGTCAACCATCCGTTCACCGCGCCCCATCCGGACGACCTGGGACTGCTCGCCTCCGCGCCGCTCAGCGCGCGCGCGCTCGCCTACGACATGGTGCTGAACGGACAGGAGATGGGCGGCGGCTCGATTCGTATTCACAACGCCGAACTCCAGTTGCGGGTGTTCGAATTGCTGGGCATCGGGCGCGACGAAGCGATCGCCAAATTCGGCTTTCTGCTCGACGCGCTGGGTTTCGGCGCGCCGCCGCACGGCGGAATCGCCTTCGGCGTGGACCGGATTGCGATGATGGTCTGCGGAACCGACTCGTTGCGCGACGTAATGGCCTTTCCCAAGACGCAAAAAGCGGTGGATCCAATGAGCGGAGCGCCCTCCGAAGTCGATCCGCGCCAGCTGCGCGAGCTTTCGATCAAGGTGGCGCTGTGAGGCGGCGCAAACTGGCGGCGGCGCTGGCGATCGCCATCGCCCTGAGCGCGCCCGGATGCGCCAAGCAGATCAATCAGCAGTTCGAGGATCAGGTCACCGACACGATCCACGGCTTGCCCATGATCGGCGATCAAAGCGGCCTGAAGGTCCATGCCGTACGCTCGATCAGGGAGGTGGTAATCCACAAGATCGCCGTCATGCCGTTAATTGACGCGCCCGACCAGATCGACAAGACGCTGCCGGCGGGCGCGGCCCAGTCGGTTACGGCGATGCTCTACGCGCAGGCGACGGTGATTGGCGGATGGGCGGTGACGCCGCAGGACGACGTCGAAGACGCGATGCAGCAGTTGCCGCCGACCAATCTGGCGAATCTCGATCAGAACGCGATCGCGCTGGGCAAGGCGATCGCGGCCGACGGCGTGCTTTACGGCACGGTCGGCAAATACCGCGAGCGCGTCGGTTACGATTACGCGGCGCAGGCGCCGGCGGCGGTCGCTTTCACCCTCAAATTCCTGGACGAACATTCGGGACAGGTGGTGTGGTCGGCAAAATACGCGCGTGAGCAGAAAGCGCTGACCCAAAACGTTTTCGACCTGCCCAACTTTATCGCGAACCGCGGCCGCTGGGTGCGCGCGCACGATATCGCGGACGAGGGCGTACAGAGCGCGCTCGCGAATCTCTACTCCGCGCTGACGGTGCGGCCGATCGTGCAGGGCAACTAATCGCCGGCGGCGGAGCGGCTGGCGTCAGCCTGATTCCACGGCGTTACGGCCTTCATCCGGAGCGATTCCGCGACCGCGGGATGGGCGATCTTGCCGTCATGCGTGTTGAGTCCGTGGCGCAGGGCGCGGTTGCGCGCGCCGGCTTCGAGCAGGCCGTGATCGGCGATTTCGAGCGCATACGACAGCGTCGCGTTGGTCAGGGCGTAGGTCGAAGTGTGCGGAACCACGCCGGGCATGTTGGTCACGCAGTAATGCACCACGCCGCTATGAACGTAGATGGGCCGGCGATGGGTGGTCGGACGGGAGGTTTCGGCAACGCCGCCCTGGTCGATCGAGAGATCGACGAGCGCGGCGCCGCGCTTCATCTTCGCCACCGTGCGCGCGCTGATCAGCCGCGGCGCCCGCGCTCCCGGCACCAGCGCGGTTCCGATTACGAGATCGGCGGCGCGCACCTCTTCCTCGAGCGTCGCCCGATTCGACATCACGGTGATCGCCTGCCCGCCCAGCAGATCGCTCAGATAACGCAGCCGCAGCGGATTGACGTCGAGAATCGTGACTTCCGCGCCGACTCCGGCGGCGACCCGGCAGGCGTTGAGCCCGGCGATTCCGCCGCCGATGATCGTCACCTTGCCCGGACGCACGCCGGGCGCGCCGCTCAGCAACACGCCGGCGCCGCCGTTCTGCGCCTGCAGGCACCATCCGCCGACCTGCACCGCCAGGCGTCCGGCGACTTCGCTCATCGGGGCGAGCAGCGGCAGGCTGCCGTCTTCGAGTTGAACGGTTTCATAGCCGAGCGCGCTGATCCGCCGCCGCATCAGTTCGCGCGCAAGACGCCGGTCGGCGGCAAGATGCAGATAGGTAAAAAGGATCAGGCCGGGACGCAGATGGCGGAATTCGGCGGGTTGCGGCTCTTTGACTTTGAGCGTCATCGCGGCGCGGCTCCATACGGCGGCGGGCGAATCGACGATCCTGGCGCCGACGGCGCGATAATCGCGGTCGCTGAAGCCGCTGCCGGCGCCCGCGCCGCTCTGCACAATCACGCGGTGGCCGTGATGGGCAAAGGCGGCGGCGCCGGCGGGCGTGAGCGCGACGCGCCGTTCGTCGGATTTGATTTCGGTCGGAACGCCAATCACCATCGCAAATCCTCCAGCGTTAGCGCCCGGCGGCGCGCGCATTCGCGGCTGCCGCGCTATCGTGCGCGATACGATCATGGATCACGGAGCGGCGCAAGCGCGGCGGCGCCTTGACATTGCAATTTCCGCCGCGCTTCATAATCGGGTGCGCCGCAAATTCAATTCGGCGCGCGCGTGGAACTTGAAACCGCGCCGATCGGAATATTCGGGGTGATAAAAATGGAGGCTCCGCCAGGATTCAAGTACTCGAAGGAACATGAGTGGGTGTCTACCGAGGAGTCCCTCGCGACCGTCGGCATCACCGACCATGCGCAGGAGCAGCTTGGCGAAATCGTCTATATCGAATTGCCCGCGATCGGCGAAAAGGTCAGCAAGGACGACCCCTTCGGAGTGGTCGAATCGGTCAAAGCGGTGTCCGACCTCTACGCGCCGGTGAGCGGCACGGTGGTGGAGGTCAACGATGACCTGCCCGAAAGTCCTGAGGTCGTCAATGAAGACCCGTACGGCGACGGTTGGCTGATCAAGGTCAAAGTCAGCGACCCGAGCGATCTCGACGATCTGATGGACAGCGCCGAATACGAGGAGATGGTCGCGCGAGCCAAGGAATGAGACGCGGCGCCGGCGTTCACCCCGCGTCTCCCGCCGCGGGCGCGGCGGCGCGGGCGCTCGCCACCATCACGTCGAAGCGCGTGGCGGTGTCCGGAGGATCGACGAACACCACCACGAACGGAGCGGTGGCGGCCGGTTGCAGCGCGAAGGTTTTCGGCGGGTCGAGCTTCTGAAAGAAGTCGATCTCATGCGGCGTCATCTGCGCGACCATCGCGGCCGATAACGTGTTGCCGCAATCAATCGACCGATCGGCGAGCGCCCGTTGCGCCGAGTCGCGCAAATCCACCGCGATACGCACCGTATGCAGCGGCATGCCGCCAACGTTCTCGGCGATTCCCGTGATTACCAGCGCGTGATGGCCGCCCTTGGTCCGCAGGTAATCGGCATGCACGGCGCGCAACGCAACCAGCCGGGCCGGCGTGATCGGCATCACGAACCGATCGCCGATTAGCGGCATCCGGCTAAGCGCTTGCGCCGCGGCCGCGGGCGCGCTGCGCACCAGCGCCGTAACCGCGCCGTAACCCAGGGCGACCAGCAACATCAGGCCGAGTATAAAGCGCGCGGAATGAGTCACGTTATGATTGTAAACCGGCGCGTCCGCCTCATCGACGAATTCGGCTTCCGGCGCTTTGCGCGCCCGGCGCGGCGCGCGCCGGCGTGGTTCGGCGTACGGCTCCGCGGCGGCGGACGGCGCTGCCATGGGCGCGTCGGCGTCGGGATGGCCGCGTTCCGCCGCCGTGTCGAACGCCGCTTCGTCGCCGACGCTCCAGCGCTTGGCGTCGTCCAGTTCGTCGTCGGCCGCCATGGTTTCGGCGTCGTCGAATTGGCGCGGTTCGTCGCCGAATTCGAAGGTCGGATGGTCGCCGCCCGAGGGTTTTTCCGCGGACGGCGTCGCGCGAATTGGCCGCGACATCAAATCGTCCGTCGATGGCCGCGGGCCGGCCGGCGGCGGATTGCCGGGCTCGGCCTGGCGCGTGGCGGCCGGCGCCGCTCCCGCCAATCTTTCCGATCCCGCTCTTTCCGATCCTGCCGCGGCCGGATCCGCTGTGCCTGGCGCGGCGGCTTCCGACGGTTGCTCGAGGCCGCTGACCCAGCGCGGTTCAGCGTCGGGCCGGGGCTTCTGCGCGACCGCCGGTTCAGGCGGCGCGGCGGCGCGTTCGGAAGGGGCGGATCGGGCGGCGCGCGGAGCTTCCGGCTCCCGGCCGGGCGCGGCCTGGACCGCCGCGGCCCGCTCGCCTCGCGGCTCTAAAGTGAACACATGGCCGCATCGCGAACACTTGAAAGTCGGCGTGCCTTCGGGCAATACCTGCTCGTCGATACGATAGCGGGTATGGCAGCTTGTGCATTGAATCTCGATAGTCACCGCGCTTCCGCCTCCCGCAAAAAGGGTAACATAAACACGCAGTCCAAACAGCCGTTCGAACCGCGGCGGCCCGATCCGCGCCGTCTCAGCGCCCGCGCCCCGCGGACGCTCCCACGATGCGCCTCGCGCTGGTAACGCGCCGCTTCGATCCCGGCGGCGGCGGCACCGAGCGCGATCTGACGATCACGGCGCGAATTCTCGCTCAGGCGGGCCAT
>DAHZDR010000301.1 GCA_027403435.1 Deltaproteobacteria bacterium | reverse complement strand
GCGAGGGTCCGCGGCCGCGGGCCCTCGCTTTTTTCGTGTCCGTCCGCGCGCCGCCGTTCCCGGCGGGCTTTCCGCCGCGCCCCCGCGCGCGCTACCCTGAAGCCGCGGCGCGCCCGCGCGCGCCAATCCCCCGGCGGAGCTGTGGCCCTAATGAAAGCGATCGTTTTTGACCGTCCCGGCGATGAATCCGTGCTGAAACCCGGCGCCGCGCCCGATCCCGTTGCGGGTCCATCCGATCTGCTGATCCGGGTCAGCCACACCGCGCTCAATCGCGCCGACCTGATGCAGCGCCAGGGACTTTATCCGCCGCCGCCCGGCGCCTCGCCGATTCTCGGTCTCGAATGCGCCGGAACGGTCGCGGCCGTCGGCGCCGCCGTCGCGGGATGGCGCGTCGGGGACCGTGCGATGGCGTTGTTGCCGGGCGGCGGCTATGCCGAACTGGCGGCCGTCGATCACGGCTCGGCGATGCATATTCCGGCGGCGCTCAGCGACGCCGAGGCGGCCGGAATCCCGGAAGTGTATCTCACCGCGTTCCTGAATTTGTTCATGCTGGGCGGAGTCAGGGCGGACGACGCCGTGCTGATTCATGGCGGCGGCAGCGGCGTCGGCGCCGCTTCGATCCAGTTGCTCAAGCTCGCCGGCGCCCGCGCGATCGTGACCGCCGGGTCCGACGCCAAGTGCGCACAATGCCTGCGCCTCGGCGCCGACGTTGCGCTCAACTACCAATCCGGACCGTTCGCGCCCAAGGTCCGCGCCGCCACCAACGATCGCGGCGTCGAAATCGTCCTGGATAGTATCGGCGGCGCCTATCTCGCCCCCAATCTCGAGGCGCTGGCCAACGGCGGACGGCTGGTGATCATCGGCCTGATGCGTGGCGCGAAGGCCGAGATCGATCTCGGCCAGGTCCTGCGCCGCCATCTCCGGCTGATTGGCTCGACGCTGCGCTCGCGGCCGGCGGCCGAGAAAGCCGGGATCGTCAAAGCGTTTCTGGCCCGCTTCGGCGCCGATCTTGAGCGGGGGAAAATCCGCCCGCCAATCTATACAACGCTACCGCTGGCCGATGCCGCCGAAGGCCATCGAATGATGCAATCCAGTGAACATTTCGGCAAAATCGTTCTAAGAGTGGTATCCGATGCATAGTTGACCAAAACACGATTAGAAGTGGAATTTTGATTACCTGTCTGGCCTATTGTGATTATTAAGCGTAAATATCGTTAGCGGTTCGACCGGCTCCCGTCCGCGGGGCCGGTCGTAACGGGACGGACGGGGCGTGATGGCGCGACGATCGTCGGCAATGCCGTGGGGCCTGATTTCGTATATCGCGATACTGTTCGTGATCGCGTGGTGGATTGAGGATTGCCTGCTCTACTACGTCGATTGGCGCGCGTTCGCGTTCAGCCATCTGATTATCGAACTCGCCGGCAAAGCCCATCTTGAGGTCGCCGTGGCGGCCGTTGGCGCGGCGCTCGCGGCCTGCGGCAGAACTATCGGCGACGCCGCAAACCTCGCGCTCGAAGCGCTGCACAAGGGCTACGGTTTCCTGCCGTCGAAGCTGCGCGCGCTGCCGCCGACGCGCTTTCTGGCCTGGTGCGCGGGGACGCTACCGGCGACTTTCGGCGCCGCGGCGGCGGCGGCTTTCGGCCGCGGCCTGATGCATTCGGGCGCATACGGATTGCGCGCCTTGATCGCGCTCAACGGCGGCTTTTGGATTGCGAATCTGACGCGCCGGCTCGACGCCGCGTTCAATCGACTCCTGAGTCTGCCGCTGCGCTTCTATTCCGATCAGGAGGCCGAACCCGCGCCGCGCGCGCCGGGCGACGACCAGGCGGACGACTTCGAGCCGATCGACGCGCCGCGCGGCGGACGCAACGGGCGCGCGCGCCGGCGCGAATATGCGCAGTTTTTTCAGGGACACGTCGAGCGGATCGGCATCATTCTGGGCGGCGGCGGCGCGCGCGGCGCGTATCAGGCCGGCGCGCTCAAGGCGATTCATGAATTCCTGAGCGACTACGGCGCCCTGCACAAAGTCAAAGTGATCGCGGGTTCGTCGATCGGCGCGTGGAACGCGATGTTCTGGCTGGGCGAAATGGTCGGCGCCGAAGCGCGGGAGCAGGCGCCGATCGAGCGTTGGTGGAAGTCGCTGCGGCTCGCGGACCTGGGGGAATTGCCGTGGTTTTATCTGCCGCTGGTCAGCGCCGGACTGCTTAGTCCGCGGCCCTGGCGCGAAAATTTTTACGCCACCTTCGCCGGGCAAATGGAAGAGGCGCTGGGCGATCATCCGCCGGTGCATTTATACGTTACGCACGCCGACGGCGCCGACGGCGCGCCGCATTACGCCACCAACTGGCGCGGCATCGCCGAGCGGATCGAAGAACTCGGCCGGGACCGCCATCCCGATTACGCCAACTTCACGTTGCTCACCGGGGGCGACGGCGATCCGCTCGAACTCACCGCCGACGCGCTGTTCGCCTCGCTCGATTTGGCCCCCCTGTTCGCCCGACCAGCCGCGGGCGATGGCGCGGCCGGCGATGACGCCGTGATCGCGCATTTGCCGATCGGCCTGGCCGCGGAAGTCGAACGCTGCGACCTGTTGTTCGTGCTGCCGCTCAATCTCGCCGCGCACCGCGGCAAAGCAGCCGGCGGCGGCGCGTTGCGCCGGATCGCGCGGATCGCCAGCGCGTATCAGGCGGCGCTCGAACGCGCCGCGCTGCGCGGCGCCGATCGGGTAAATCGCTTCGTGCAGCGCATGGAGCGCATCGAATTCGGCGTCAACACGATGGCCGCCTCGGCGCCTTCCGAGGGTCTTGCGGCGGAGGCGCTCGGCGGCTTGCGGGAAGAGATCGCCGAGTTCAACGCCGAGCACAGAATGCTTTATCTGTTCACCGCCGCGCCGTGCGGCGAGGTCGAATTGGGTACGGCCGATTTCTGGAACCAAAACGCGCTCGGCGACGCTTTCGACCTGATGTACCTGCAGACCAAACGCGAGCTGCGCAATCGCTTCTTCGAGGATATCGAGCCGGAAGATCCCCACGTCGTGATGGTGGATGGGGCGACGCCCGAAATCGACGAGCTGCCGCCCGCCCGCCGCGAGCACCATCCGCGCCGCCTTCGAGGCGATGACGGTCTGGAAATGAACGATGTTGAGAAGGCGGGTTTCCACCAGCTGCGCCTCGGGCAGCGGCGCCGTCACCCGCAGCACCGG
>DAHZDR010000283.1 GCA_027403435.1 Deltaproteobacteria bacterium | reverse complement strand
GTTGACCGATTCCACCGAGCCGAAGATCGGCAGCGACAGCGGATGTCCCTTCCAGAAATGGAGATTAAACAGGTCGTGGATAAAGTCGTCGGGCGTATCCTCGGCCTGCGAAATTTCCTGCAACACGACCTGGCGTTCGCGATTGATTTCGGCCGGGTCGAACACCGATTCGAGGAACAGGTCCGCCAGCACCTCGGTCGCCATCGCCAGATCCTCGCCCAAAACCTTCGCGTAATAGCAGGTGTATTCCTTGCCGGTGAAAGCGTTGAGCACGCCGCCGACCGCGTCGAAAGTTTCGGCGATTTGCGCGGCCGTGCGCTTTTTCGTGCCCTTGAACAACAGGTGCTCGATGAAGTGCGAAACGCCGCTCTGCCCCGAAGATTCGTAGCGCGAGCCGTTTTCCACCCAGACCCCGATGGCGGCTGACACCACCTGCGGCATCGCCTCGGTCATCACCCGCACGCCGTTCGGCAATACGCTCTTGCGAACCATCGCGGCTCCGGCCTACTCGCTCTTGGCTTCCGGCTGCCGCGCAAGTTCCTCTTGCGCCTCGCGCAGCGAAAGCCGGATTTTGCCGCCGCGATCGACGTCGAGCACTTTGACCTTGATCAGGTCGCCCTCGTGAATCACGTCCTCGACTCGGCGAACGCGCTCGGTGGAGAGCTGCGAAATATGCAGCAGGCCGTCGGTGCCCGGCAGGATTTCGACGAACGCGCCGAACTCGACGATCTTGCGCACCGTGCCTTCGTAAATCCGTCCGATTTCGGGCTCGGCCGTGATCGCCTCGATCGAGCTAATCGCCTTTTCCATCGCGGCGCTGTCGCTCGACGCGATCAGCACCGTGCCGTCGTCCTCGATATCGATTTTGCAGCCGGTCTCTTCGACCAGCGCGCGGATCACTTTGCCGCCGGGTCCGATCACGTCGCGAATCTTGTCGGGCTTGATATGGAGCTTCACGATCCGCGGCGCGAAGGTCGAAACCTCCTTGCGCGGTTCGTTAATCGCCTTATCCATCACGCTCAGCACGAACAGCCGCGCGTCGCGCGCCTGATGGAGCGCCTGGCGCATCACCTCGCGCGTGACGCCGCCGACCTTGTTGTCCATCTGGATCGCGGTGACGCCTTCGGCCGTGCCGGCGACCTTGAAATCCATGTCGCCGAGATGATCCTCGTCGCCCAGGATATCGGTCAGCACGCGCACCTGTTCGCCTTCCTTCACCAGGCCCATCGCGATTCCGGCGACCGGCGCCTTGATCGGCACGCCCGCGTCCATCAGGGCGAGGCTGCCGCCGCAGACGCTCGCCATCGAGGAGCTGCCATTGGACTCGAGCACCTCGGAGACCACGCGGATGGTGTACGGGAAATCCTCTTCCGCCGGCAGCACGGCGGCGAGCGCCCGCTCGGCCAGCGCGCCATGACCGATTTCGCGCCGCGACGCCCCGCGCAGAAACTTCACTTCGCCGGTCGAAAACGGCGGGAAGTTATAGTGCAGCATGAATTTTTTGTAGCGTTCGCCCAGCAGCGCGTCGATCTTCTGCTCGTCGGACGAAGTGCCCAGCGTCACCGTCACCAGCGCCTGGGTCTCGCCGCGGGTGAACAGCGCCGAGCCGTGGGTTCGCGGCAGCACCGGCGCCTGCGCGCTCAGCGGGCGAATTTCGGTCGAAGAGCGGTCGTCGATGCGCTTGTCCCGCTCGAGGATCACGCGGCGCACGCGCTCGCGCAAAACCTTTTCGCAGGCCTCTTCGAGCTCCCGTTGGCGCTCGGGAAAGCCGGCCTTCAATTCCGCCACGGTATGGTCCTGAAGCGCATAGACGGCGGTGTTGCGTTCTTTCTTGCCCGCAATCGCCAGCGCCCGCTCCAATTCCGCCGCCATGCGCTCGCGCACCGCGCCGAGCAACGCCGGATCCATTTCCTTGCGCGCAAATTCCCGCTTGGGCTTGCCGGCCAGGCGGCGCAGTTCCGCCTGTAGTTCGAACACCGGACGCATTTCCTCATGCGCCGTGAACAGCGCTTCGAGGATCGCCTCTTCGTCCACAATCTGCGCGCCGCCTTCGAGCATCATGATCGAGTCCGGCTTGGCCGCAACCACCAGCGCGATATCGCTGCGCTCGAAATCGTCCAGCGGCGGATTCACCACCAGCCGGCCCTCAATCCGGCCCATCCGCACCGCCGCGACCGGGCCTTCGTAAGGAATGTCCGACACTTCGAGCGCGGCGGAAGCCGCGATCAGCGCGAGCATGTCGGGATCGTTCTCGCGATCGACCGAAAACACGTTCACGATAATCTGGGTTTCCTTGTCGTAGCCCTTGGGAAACAGCGGGCGCATCGAGCGGTCGATCAGCCGCGAGGTGAGAATCTCCTTCTCCGACGGCCGGCCTTCACGCTTGAAAAAACCGCCGGGGATCTTTCCGGCGGCGAAAGTCTTTTCCTGATAATCGACCGTAAGCGGCAGAAAATCTATCTTATCGCGGCTTTGATAGGCCGACACCGCCGTGGCCAGCACCACCGTTTCACCATATTGCGCCAGCACCGCGCCATGCGCCTGACGCGCCAGCCGTCCGGTTTCGAGCGACAAACGCCGACCGGCAAATTCAATCTCGAGCTTTCTGTACATCGGAACCTGCTTGAGGGAGATGGGCTTTGATTTCGCGGTCCAGCCGCGCAACCCTTGGGTCACCTGATACGCCCCGCCACGGGCGTCCGCCGACGAATCGCCGCCGGCTTCGGCATGCGAACCCGGCCTAGCGCCGGATTCCCAACCGACCGATCAGTCCTTTGTAACGGTCGTAATCCCGCGAATGCAGGTAATCGAGCAACCGCCGCCGCTTACCCACCAGACGCAGCAAACCGCGGCGCGAATGATGGTCCTTCGCGTGGGTCTTCAGATGCGCGGTGAGTTGTTCAATACGCGCGCTGAAAATCGCAATCTGAACTTCGGACGAGCCGGTGTCGTTGGTTTTGAGGGCGTTGGCCCCGATTACTTCCTGTTTGCGGGCGGCCTCGAGCGGCATCAGGTTTACTTTCTTTCCCTTTTTCCTTGATTTATCCCCGAAGAGTACCAGACCGTTTCGGGCAGGTAAAGCCACTGGCGGCGCCTCGTCCAGCCCGCGATTCGGACGGCGCGGCGACCAACGAGCGAAATCCGGCTGGTGCGCGCCAACGGCCATACATTATCCCCGGCCAAGCCGTCTTGGCGCTGCGACTTCGCCAATCATTCGCCTCAAACGGGCGCCTCAAGTGGGCGAGTTTCGCGGTCAAACGCGATTCGGCGACGCGCTAATCCTCGCCGAAAACGCGCGCGATCAAGGCGGTCACGCGCGAGGTCGCTTCCGCGATCGCCACCAGCCGTTCACCGGCCGCCACCTTGAAGTATTTGGCCCCTGGCGGCACGAGCCCGTCAAGCGCGCGCGAGTCGCCGTTGCGTAGCCGCCGCTCGGTCGCAGCGTCGGCTTGCGCTTCCGGCAGCTCGCCCAGCGCCGCCCGCATCCCGATCAAGCCGAACGCGCGGCCCTGTTCGAGGGCGGCCAGCGTCTCGGCCAGCGACGACGCCAGATCGAGCGTGAACCTGCCGCTGCGAACGCGGCGCAATTCCGCAAGATAGGCCGCCGTGCCGAGCGCCGCGCCGAGGTCGCGCGCCAGCGCGCGCACGTAAGTGCCCGTCGAGCAGACCAAATCGAAGCTCAGCCGGTCGGGAGCGGCGATCGTCAAATCGAGCCGCGCAATCGTGATCACGCGGGGCGGCGGCGGCGCGACCGCTTCGCCGCGGCGCGCCAGCTTGTAGAGCGGCACGCCGGCGCGCTTGATCGCCGAATAGACCGGCGGCGTCTGTTCGATGGTTCCGCGAAAACGTTCGGCGACTTCGGCAATCGCCGCGGCCGCGAGCGCCGGAACCGGGACGCTCCGCACCACTTCGCCGGTGGGATCGAGCGTGTCGGTTTCGGCGCCGAGCGCGATCAGGCCCGAGTACTGTTTTTCGCCCTCATGCAGGAACGGGGCGAGCTTGGTCGCCTCGCCGATCAGGATCGGCAGGACGCCGGTGGCGAATGGATCGAGCGTCCCCAGATGGCCAACGCGGGCCGGCCGCACGCGCGCCTTGACCAACCGCACGATTTCGGCCGAGGACGCGCCGGCCGGCTTGTCGATAACGATGATTCCATGCATGGCGAACCGCCCAGCGTAGCCGATCGCGCAGCGCCGCGTAAGCCTCTCCGCGCCGCCGGCAATGGCGGGTCCGGACCGCAAGCGCGCGCGCGCGCCCGGCTATTCGCGCGGGCGCGTCTCGCGCAGCAGCGCGTCCACGCGCGCGGCGCTTTCCGGCCCCGGGTCGAATTCGAAATCGAAGTCGGGCGTGTGGCGCAGACCGAGCGCTCGTCCCAGATTGCGGCGGATAAAGCCTTCGGCGCTGCGAAAACCCTTGATCGCGTCAGCCGCGTGGGCGCGACCCTCCCAATGGGCAAAGAAAATGCGGCCGTGGCGTAAATCGTCGGCCATCTTGACCGACGTAAGCGTCACGCCGCGCAACCGCGGATCGCGCAGGTCCCGCAGCAGCATGATCGCTAGCTCCCGCAACACCATCTCCGCGACCCGCCCGGGCCGTCTGCCGTCTCCACTGGTCATATAACGATAATAATCCCGGGGACGGAGCCGCCGAAGCGTTCGTCCGCCGCGTTCCGCACAACCATCAACTGGGACGCTCCGCCCGGCTTCAATAATTGAGGATTTCCAACCGCTCGCCGCCGAGCGGCGCAAGGCTCAGGCCGTCGATAAAGTTGACGACCTCGCGCAGCGCCGAATCGACGAAGGCGCGATCGCTGCCGACCTGGCAGATGCCCAGTTCGGCGCGCTGCCAGAGGTCGTGGTCGTCGGATTCGGCGATCGAGACGTTAAATTTCGCCCGGACGCGCGCCTTGATCGCGCGCAAAACCTGACGTTTGCCCTTCAGCGAATGATTGTCAGGCAGAAACAGGGTAAGCCGCATGACCCCGACGACCATCGTGATTCTTCCGCCGCCGCGCCGGCCCGCCCGACCAGTCCCGCGCCGGCCGGCGATACACGGCCGGTTGCGGGCGTTCCCCCGCCGTCATCGACCGTAATCGACGAGCGGGCGGCCCCGGACTTCCCGGTTCAGGTCTGGAGCTGCGCCCCCTGTCCGCGCATCGGCTCGGCCTTGGGCGTCTCGAGCTTGCGCAGCACGGTTTCGAGCTCGAAGTTCTCGATTACGTCCGCAGGCTTGAGGTCGTTGAAATTCTCCAGACCGATACCGCATTCGTAGCCGGCCTGAACTTCGCGCACGTCGTCCTTGAAGCGCCGCAACGAGCCGAGCTTACCTTCCCATACCACGCGGCCGTCGCGCACCAGGCGGGAGCGCGCGCTGCGCAGCAACTTGCCGTCAAGCACCATCGCGCCCGCAATCGTATTGCCCTGCACAACAAAGGTCTGACGCACTTCAGCGCGGCCAAGCGGCTTTTCGCGAAAGGTCGGCGCCAGCAGGCCTTCCAGCGCCTCGCGCATATCGTTGATCGCCTCGTAG
>DAHZDR010000259.1 GCA_027403435.1 Deltaproteobacteria bacterium | reverse complement strand
CGAAGCCCTCGCGCACCATCGCGATCCGCATCCCCTTGACGCCGCGGCCGAGCGCCTGAGTATAGGGACTGACGACCACTTCGCGCTGGCGCGGATCGTCGGGATCGGGGCCGGCGATCACTTCGAGCATCAGGGCGATGTCGGCGGCCGTCCGGCCCATCGGGCCGGCATGATCAAACGTCGGATCGATTCCCGCGCATCCGGTGTACGGCACCAGGCTATGCGTCGGCTTGAGGCCAACCACGCCGCACCATGACGCGGGGATGCGAATTGAGCCGCCCTGGTCGCCGCCGATCGTCATATCGATATCGTCGTAGTAGAGCGCGGCCGCCGAGCCGCCCGACGATCCGCCGGCGAGATGGCCGGGATTGTGCGGATTTAGCACGGGGCCGAAGGAACTGGTGTCGCCGCCGCCCGAAAAGGCGAAATTGTCGAGATTGGTTTTGGCGACGATCACGCCGCCGGCGTCGAGGATGCGCGTGACGAGCGTCGCGTCGCGTTCCGGCACATAGCCTTCCATCACCGAGGAGCCGCAGGTCATCGGCATGCCCGCGACGCCGATATTGTCCTTGATGCCGATGCGCTTGCCGGCGAGTTTTCCCGACGCCGCGCCGGTCACGCGGCAGCGGCGGAGGATCGCGTTGAAGCGGTCGTCCCGCGCGGCCGGCCGGGCGCCAGGGTCGCGATCGGTGTATTTGAGCGGCGCGGACGGCGCCGGCATCAGGTCAAGCTCGTTGAGCGCCTCGAACATCGCGGGCATCAGCGCATTGAAGTCGGCGGCCTCGTCCGGCGTCAGAGAAAAATCGTTGGCGGCGGCAAGCTGCCGGAGATCTTCGGCGGTCGGAATACGTAAAGGCATCGTCGCGCGCTCCTTCCTGATTGAGATTGCCCCGCGGCGCATAAGCGAAGCTGGCCAACGCGCCGCGGGTTTCGCGGCGACCATAGCAGAACGGATGCGTCAATTCAGCCGCCTCGATCGACGCGGCGGTCCCGATACGACGCGCGCAATGTCGCATAATGCGCCATCGCGCCGGCCGCCGTCAAAATGGCGCCGCGGCAAACGGCGGCCGATCCGGGATTCGCCGGCCACGGAAACCCATCAATTCCCGCATCAAGATAGAATATAGAATGCGCAAATTATGCATAGCGGCGGCCAGACTGTTTAAGCCGGAGAAATCAGTCTTGCCAGTTAGTCAAAATCGACTTGCTTAAATCACGCATATTACTGAGAATGGCAAACTGTCGCAAACGCGGCGCATTGATAGTATTAGGCGCCAAGATTGCTTTGTCAGTACTTGTGGGAATTCACTTAAAGAGGAGCAAAGATGGCGCAAAACGCCGTCGATAAGCCGGCTCTCGGGAAGCAGGGCCAGACGGCGGACACTGGCGTCCATGCGACGAACGCGTTAGTGGCGCTGGAGCAAGCCGACAATCAGGCGGTGCGGTTGATTCGCGGCGGGATCGTGGCGGTGCTCATATACGAAGCGTTGAACTGCGTGTTCATCGCCTATTTGACGCCGCAATTGGTCAGGCCGCTCGCGCCGGTAATAGGTTTCGAGTGCGCGCTTACGGCGTTCGCGCTGGGTTTCACGTGGACCGACCTGTATCGTCGCCATTGGCGGGCGCTGACGTTTGGGTTCGCGGCGACGCTGGTGGCGTGTGCGACCGTAACCGGCATAATCAGGCACGATCAGATCGCATTCTTCATTTCGATTTTGCTGATGTGCCTGGGCGTCGCGATAGCGGCGCCGTGGCAACCTTATTGGCAGCTTGCCTTTTCCACGATATGCCTCGCCGCGATGGGCCTGAACACGATCGTTGTACCCCACACCGACGGCAATCTGGCCTATCGATGGACGGCAGTGGCGATCGCCGCGGCGCTGGCGCAATTCGCCGTCATGGTGAGCGAACGCTATCGCCGGCGCAACGAAGCGCTGATGGCAAAGATCCGCCAGCGCGAAGAAGAGTTATGGAAGATGTTCGAAGCCACTCCAAACGCGGCGACGATAGCAAGCTATCCGGACGGCCGCTACGTGAGCGTCAGCGACGAGTTCCTGAAGGCCGGTTACGCGCGGGAGGAGGTGATTGGCGCAACCGACGCCGAACTCGGCATCTGGGCGGACGAGGCCGCGCGCCAGAAATTTCATGCGGAACTTAAAAACGCCGGCCAGGTGCGCAACATGGAGGCGGCCTTTCATACCCGGCAGGGCAACGACATAACCTGCCTGATCTCCGGCGTGGTGGTGCAATTGAGCCAAGGCCCGTCGGTGCTGACGATTGCCCGCGACATCAGCCAAATCAAACAAGCCGAGGAACAGCTAATCGAAGCTCGCCAGGCGGCGGAAGC
>DAHZDR010000233.1 GCA_027403435.1 Deltaproteobacteria bacterium | reverse complement strand
TGGAGCTGGAAACCGAATTTATCGCCGACTGCGCCCGCACCGCCGACGCGCGCGAGGGTATCGCCGCGTTTCTGGCCAAGCGCGCGCCGAAATTCACCGGCCGCTGAGGCCCGCGCGGCTCAATAGCCGGTCGCGCGATCGACCAGGTTCAGCAGCGGCTGGCCGGCGCCATAGCGCCGCAGATTATCGGCAAACAAGCGGCAGACGGCGGTATTGTAGTCCTTGAACGCGCCCGACATATGCGGCGTCAGGATTACGTTTTCCATCGCCCAGAGCGGACTGTCCGCTTCCAGCGGCTCACGCTCGAAAACGTCGAGGCCGGCGCCGCCAATCCGGTTTTCCGCCAGCGCGCGGATCAGCGCCGCCTGATCGATCACGGAACCGCGCCCGATATTGACGAGATACGCATGCGGGCGCATCGCGGCGATTTCGCGGGCGCCGATAAAGCCGCGGGTATGCGGAGCGCCGGGCAGCGTCACCGTGACGAAGTCGCTCTCGGCAAGCATCGCGGCGCATTCGCCCGGACCATGCCAGCGGCGCGGAATCCGGCCTTCGGGATCGCCGACTCCCGGCGGATTCCAGCCCGCGTCAAGATGGTCCGCCGGATTGCGCTTGAGCGCGAGCACCTCCATGCCGAGCGCGGCGCCAATCCGGGCGGTTTCGCGGCCGATCGAGCCGTAGCCGACCACGCCCAGGGTTTTGCCGCGCAGCGCATCGACGGTGTCCATGAAGCCGGCGTTGCGCTGCCACTCGCCGCGCAATTGCGCGCGCAGCGTGCGATGGAATCCGTGCGCATACGCGAGCATCGACGCGATCGTGTACTCGGCGATTGGCGTTGCGTGAATTCCGCTCGAGGTGGTCAGCGCGATTCCGGCGGCCTCGGCCAGCGCGCCTTTCAGCGCATGATCGGCGCCGGCGCTGAGCAACTGAATCCACTTGAGGCCCGGAGTCTTGCGCACGAATTCGTCCGGAATCCGCAAGCCCAGCAGAATTTCGCATCCGCCGGGCGCCGCCGCGAGCATCTCCTCCGCCGAGCGGCATTGCCGATCGACGATTTCCGCGCCGCCGGCCGCGCTTTCAATCAATTGCCGTTGCGCTGGCGTAAGTCCGACAGTGGAGAGAATTTTCATCGCCGTATGCCCGCCGGGGAGGATTTCGCCCAATGTCGCATGACCGCGCCGACGCCATCAAGCGCGCGTTGCGGCGGATCGTCCGGCATTTCCCAGCGCCAGCGGACGCATTAGAATCACGATCGTGGCATGGACGCCAAAAGCGATCGCGGCGTGCGCGGCGGCGGCGTTGATTGCGCTCTCCGGCGCACCGGCCGTGCACGCTCAAAGCGGCAACGATTCGTCCGATCAGACGCTCGAAATCGCGCCGCGGATAGCCCCGCCGGTGGACGCGGAGCCGGACACGGCGCCCGCCGCGCCGCCAGCGGACAGCCAGCCGGACGACGCGAACGCCGCCACGGCGCCCGCCGATAACGCGAACGACTCCGCCGCCGGCGCCGTGTCCGCGAACCCAAACCGGCCTTATCTTGGCATGACGGTGCAGGCGATTTATGCGAGGGACCAGCCCGGCCAAATCGTCGCCGGTCTGGAAATTGTCAGCGTCGATCCCGGTGGTCCCGCCGCCCGCGCGGGCTTGCACGGCCGCACCAAAATGACCTCGCTCGGCGAATCCGGCGCAACCGCGAGCGCCCTGCTGCCGCCGCTCGATATCGTGATGATGCCGCTGCTGAAGCGCGCCGGATCGCTCGGCCGCGGCGGGGATTTGATCGTCGCGATCGACGGCCGGCGGGTCAACGACAACCTCGACCTGCAAACCGCGCTCGCCACTCTGAAGCCGGGCGAGACGATCTATTTGACGGTGATGCGCACGATGCCCGACCGATCGTTGCGGACACTCACGCTGCCGCTCAAACTGGGCGCCGCGGCGGACGCGATGGCCACCGCGGCGAATGGCGCGCAATCCTCCGGCGCGCCCGCCGAACCGGCGAACCGTTAGCCGCCCGGCGGGTTCGCGACAGGCGGCGGCCGGACCGTTCGGACGGGAACCGCCGTCTGTTATAATCCGAAAGATGCCGTTCCGCGTAGCGCGGGAACGGATTGGTGCGTCTTAAACGCGAAAGCGGAGCGGTTTGGCGGCAAACGCGGAGCGGTTTAGCGAACAGTGGAACGGAGTCTTCGAGAAGCGGCGGGCGAGTTACAGGCCCGCCTGGCGGGCGGGAACGAACGGCGTTTTCCGGTCATGGGCCTCAAGGGCGCGGCGAACGCCCTGATGCTGCGCGAGGCGGCGCTCACGCTCGATCGGCCAATCCTCGCAGTGACCCCATTGGCGAGCGAGGCCGAGGCGCTGGCGGGCGAAGCCGGGTTTTTCCTCGACCAACCCGCGGACCTCGCGCCGGCGCGCGCCCGGGTCCATCTGATGCCGTCGTGGGAGACGCGCCCGTTCGCCCATCTGTCGCCGCCGCCGGACGTGCAGGCGGCGCAGTTCGGCGCGCTATTTTCGGCCTTGCGCGGCGCGACGCCGCTGATCGTCACCTCGGTCGAGGCGCTGATGACGCGAACGCTGCCGCGCCAGGTTTTCGAGGACTCGATAACGCGGCTCGCGGCGGCCGATGCGCTCGATCGCGACGCGCTGCTCGAGACGCTCGCGGCAAGCGGCTATCAGCGCGTGCCGCAAACCGAGGAGCCGGGCGACTTCAGCGTCCGCGGCGGGATTATCGACATCTTCTCGCCTTTGCATCATTACCCGGTCCGAATCGAGCTTGAAGACGATATTGTCACCTCGATTCGCCTGTTCGATCCGGCCAGCCAGCGTTCGCTCGGCGAGATCGACGAGGCGACGGTAATCCGCACGCGCCAGATTCCGGCCGCGATTCTGCGCGATCCGCGATTGATCGATCGCGTCGCGCTGCGCTGCGCCGAAATCGGGATGGTGCGCAAGGAGGCGGCCGAACTTACCGAGACGCTCGAAAACGGGCTGCTCTTCCCCGGCGTCGAATTAATCACGCCGTTGCTGCATGACGGCGGACTGCAAACCGTGTTCGATTATCTTCCGGCCAACGCGCTCGCCTGGCTGGTCGATCCGGGCCGGATTCTCGGCGAGGCGCAGCGCTTTGCCACGCGCATCGCGGCCGAAGCCGAAGCGGCGCAGCTCAAGCCCGCCTTTTATCCGGCGCCGGAATCGCTGTTCATGGATGTCCCGGAATTCGAGCGGGCGCTGGCGGCGCTGACCGCCGTGGAAGTCGGATCGCTGGTGACGGTCGCGGCGCCGCGCGAGGGTTGGGCGCCACCGATCGAAATCCGTTCCCAGGCAAGTCTGCGGATGGGCGCAAGCGAGGCCAACGGCGGCCGGGCGGCGCCCTCTTTCGAACCGCTGGCGGCGGAGCTGGCGGAAATCAGCCGCGGCCAGGGACGGGCGCTGATGGTGGTCGAAGGACCGCATCGCGCCGCCAGCCTGCGCCGCCATCTCGAAGCCTACGATCTCGCGATCAACGCCGATTGCCAGAGTTTCGCCGCGATGCTCGAACTGCCCGATTTCCGGCCGGTGATCATGGAGGGCGCAATCGCCGCGGGCGTGGTGCTCCAGCGCGACGGCCTCTACGTGTACTCCGAAGAGGACCTGTTCGGCGAGCCGCGCGCGCGCCGCCGCGTCCGGCGCGCCGGCAAAGGCGCCCTGCTGAATCTGGAGGAACTGCGGCCCGACGATCTGGTCGTCCATATCGATCACGGCATCGGCCGCTACCGCGGACTCAAGCATCTCAAGGTCGCCGACACGGAAGGCGATTTCCTTGCGCTCGAATACGCCGGCAACGACACGATGTACGTGCCCGTCGAACGCATCAACCTGGTCCAGCGCTACCTCGGCGGCCAAGACAACGCCGAGCCGCGGCTCGATCGGCTGGGCGGCGGCTCATGGGATCGCGTCAAGCGGCGCACCCGTCAGGCGGTGCTCGCGATGGCGTCCGAGTTGCTGGACATCTACGCCGCGCGCGAAGTGGTCGAGGGCCACGCCTTTCCCCATCCGGGCGCCGCTTATGACGAATTCACCGCGGGCTTCGAATTCGAAGAGACGCCGGATCAGCAGGCCGCGATCGACGAGGTGATCCGCGACATGGCGCGGCCCAAGCCGATGGACCGGCTGATTTGCGGCGACGCCGGCTTCGGCAAGACCGAAGTGGCGCTGCGCGCGGCGTTCATGTGCGTGATGGACGGGCGGCAAGTCGCGCTGCTGGCGCCAACGACGATTCTCGTCGAGCAGCATTGGAACAACTTCAGCAAGCGCTTCAAGGATTATCCGGTGCGGGTCGAGATGGTCTCGCGCTTCCGCGCGCCCAAGGAAAACAAGCGCGTGATCGAGGACGTGCGCCGCGGCCTGGTCGATATCGTCATCGGCACCCATCGGCTGCTCCAGAGCGACGTGGAATTTCCGCGCCTCGGCCTGCTGATTATCGACGAGGAGCATCGCTTTGGCGTGGCCGACAAGGAACGGATCAAGCGGATGCGCAAGCTGGTCGAGGCGCTGACGCTGACGGCGACGCCGATTCCGCGGACGCTGCATATGGCGATGCTGGGAATCCGCGACCTTTCGGTGATTCAAACGCCGCCGCCCGCCCGCCAGGTGGTGCGCACCTTCGTCGCGCATTTCGACGACGGCCTGATTCGCGACGTGATTCTGCGCGAGCTGAACCGCGGCGGCCAGGTCTTTTTCGTCCACAACCGGGTCGAAAATATCGAGTACATGGCCCGCCATATCCAGAACCTCGTGCCCGAGGCGCGCCTGGCGATCGCCCACGGCCAGATGAAGGAGCATGCGCTGGAAAAAGTGATGCGGGATTTCATCGAGAACCACGTCAACCTGCTGGTCTGCTCCGCGATTATCGAATCGGGCCTCGATATTCCCAACGCCAACACCATGATTATCAACCGCGCCGACCATTTCGGCCTGGCCCAGCTCTATCAATTGCGCGGCCGGGTCGGACGCTCGAAACGCAAGGCGTACGCCTACCTGCTGATTCCCGGCGAGCACATCATCACGCGCGACGCGAAGAAGCGGATCGAGGCGCTGCGCGAACTGGTCGAGGCGGAAAGCGGCGGCGGCTTCAAGCTGGCGATGCGCGACCTCGAGCATCGCGGCGCGGGCAATCTGCTCGGCCGCGAACAGTCGGGCGAAATCGCCGCGGTCGGCTTCGAGCTGTACACCGAAATGATGGAGCAGGCGATTCGGGATTTGCGCGGCGAACCGCCCCAGCCCGACTTCGAACCCGAGCTGAAACTCGGCATCCCCGCCTATATTCCCGACAGCTTCGTGCCCGACGAAAACGAACGGCTGGCGCTCTATCGGCGCATGGCGCGCGCGAGCGCCGCCGCCGACCTCGACGAATTGCGCGATGAGATGCGCGACCGCTTCGGTCCCGTGCCGACGCTGATCGAAAATCTGATCGCGGCGATGAACCTGCGCCGCGTGATGCAGGAAATGCTGGTGTTGAGCGCGGCAATCAAGGGCGATCAGCTCGAAATCAAGCTCCACGCCGACGCGCCGCTGGAAACGGAAAAACTCGTCGCGCTGGCGCGCGCGAATCCGCATACGATGCGGCTGACGCCGTCGTATCTGGTGATTGTGCAAATCAAAACTGGCGATTACCCGCAAACCTTCGCTCAGATCGCCAGCGTCTTGCAGGCCCTGGCGGCCTGTGAAAGGTTGGAAGCGCGCGGAGAAAAGCCGGCGGATACGCTCTTGAATTGATCG